>JAGSYV010000174.1 GCA_018262505.1 Pseudomonadota bacterium | reverse complement strand
TGCAGGGTCCGGACCCGCCTCCCTTCCGGACCCTTCCCATCCCGGCCCCCTGCCGGAACACCTGGCGGCGTCGCAAGGCGCCGCCTCTTTTTTGGCCCCTTCGGGCATGCTATTGGCGTGGTCATGGCCCATTCGGATTTTCGCACGCCGCGCGTCTTTGTGGCGACGCCGCTTGACGGCGCGCCGGTCTCCTTCGATCGCGATCAGAGCAATTACCTTCTCAACGTACTGCGCCTCCGGGAAGGCGACGACGTGCTGGTGTTCGACGGCCAGAATGGCGAATGGCGGGGGCAGATTGGGCTCGCCGGCCGAAAGTCGGCCGGGTTGTTCGATCTCGAACTGAGCCGGCCGCAACCACCCGCCCCCGATCTTCTTTATCTGTTCGCGCCACTGAAGCACGCGCGACTCGACTACATGGTCCAGAAGGCGGTGGAGATGGGTGTCGGCCGGATACGCCCGGTGCTGACGCAGCACACCCAGGCGAGTCGCGTGAACATCGAGCGAATGCGCGCCAATGTGGTGGAAGCCTCCGAGCAGTGCGGCGTGCTTCACGTGCCCGCCGTCGAAGATGAAGAGAAGCTCGACCGGACGCTCGAGCGCTTCGGGCGCGACGAGCCTCTCCGCCGGCTGATTTTTTGCGACGAAGGCGAAGAGACGACCAATCCACTCTCCGTCCTGTCATCCCTCCCCCGGGGTCCGCTTGCCGTGCTGATCGGCCCGGAGGGCGGATTTTCGGAAGACGAGCGACGCATCCTGCGTGCCCTGCCCTTCGTCACGCCCATTCCCCTCGGCCCGCGTATTCTCAGGGCCGATACGGCAGCCGTGGCCGCTCTCGCCGTCATTCAGGCAACACTCGGCGACTGGTAGGGCCGCCTCCTGACATGATCCGGCGTCGCCAGGAACAAAACGTTTACTGCCGACCTATAGGCGGCAATTGAACAAACTCCGCCGGACGGCTAGGTTGCCGCCCAATCCGAGGGGGCCCTTCATGGCGCGCGACACGTCCGATACAACGCCGATCACTTCCGTCGCCGATCTCACCGAGCGGATCGCGGGCGGCTGCAAACCTAGGGATCGCTGGCGGATCGGCACCGAACACGAGAAAGTCGGCTTCCGCAAATTCGACCACACGCCCGTCCCCTATGAGGGCCCCGGTGGCATCCGCCAGTTGCTTGAGGGCATGGAAGGACTGCTGGGCTGGGAGCCGATCGTCGATCATGGGCGGCCGATCGGGCTCCTCGACCCGACTCACGGCGGGGCCATCAGTCTTGAGCCGGGCGGCCAGTTCGAGCTTAGCGGCGCCCCCCTCGTCAACCTGCATCAGACGGCAACCGAACTGCAGGCCCACATGATGCAGGTGCTGGAGATCGCAACGCCGCTCAGGATCGGCTTCCTCGCCCTTGGCGCCAGCCCGGTGTGGACGCTGCCCCAGACCCCGGTGATGCCGAAATCGCGCTACGCCATCATGTCCGACTACATGCCGACCGTCGGCACGCGCGGCCTCGACATGATGTTCCGGACCGCCACGGTACAGGTCAATCTCGACTTTTCCTCCGAAGCCGACATGCGCCGGAAGATGCAGGTGTCGATTGCGCTGCAGCCGATCGCCACGGCGCTGTTCGCCAACTCGCCCTATCTCGATGGCAAAGCGACCGGCCGCTTGTCGGAGCGCTCCGAGATCTGGCGCGACACCGACAACGCGCGGGCGGGCATGGTTCCCTTCGTCTTCGAAGAAGGCTTCGGCTTTGAGCGCTATGTCGAGTGGGCACTCGATGTGCCGATGTATTTCGTCAAGCGCGGCGACACCTACCATCGCGCCACCGACGTGACCTTCCGCCAGTTCATGGCCGGCGCTTTCCGCAACAAGCTTCCCGGTGTCGAGCCGACCATCGGCGACTGGGACAACCACCTCGGCACGTTATTCCCAGAGGTGCGGCTCAAGCGCTATCTCGAAATGCGCGGCGCCGACTCCGGCTCAACCGATCACATCCTGGCGCTGCCGGCTTTCTGGGTCGGCCTCCTTTACGATCAGGCCTCACTCGATGCCGCCTGGGATCTCATCAAGGGCTGGAGCACTGCAGAGCGGCAGCAACTGCGCGACGATGTGCCGACGCTGGCGCTCAAAGCTGAGATCGGCGGGCGGACGGTGCGCGAGATCGGTCGCGAGGTGGTGGCTCTGTCACGGGCCGGTCTTGCCCGGCGTGCCCAACTCAACCGCTGCGGTCAGGATGAGACGCAATATTTGCGACCGCTCGACGTCATCCTCGATCGCGGCAAGACGGAAGCCGAGGTGCTGCTCGAGAAATTCGGCGACAATCTCGACGGCATCTTCTGCGCGCTCGATATGCAGCCGATGGGTGACCTCGGCTGCCTCTGACCTGCGTTTCGACGGCGAACCTATGTTTGACGCCCCGGCTTGCGGTTGCCATGATCGTCGTCCCATTGAGTCGCCGCGCGCGGCTCATTTCAGCCCTGCCGGATGAGCCTCGGTGACTGACGCCCCGACCAACGCTGCCGAGTTTACGGTTTCGGAGATTTCCTTCGCTCTCAAGCGCAGCGTCGAGGATCAGTTCGGCTTCGTGCGCGTGCGTGGCGAAATTTCCGGTTATAGGGGGCCGCATTCCTCGGGACACGCCTATTTTGCCCTGAAGGACGAGGGCGCCCGCATCGAGGCCGTGGTCTGGCGCGGCGTGATGGGCAAATTGCGCTTCAAGCCTGAGGAAGGCATGGAGGTAATCGCCACAGGCAAGCTCACCACCTATCCCAACTCCTCCAAATACCAGATCGTCATCGACGCGCTGGAGCCGGCCGGCGCCGGCGCGCTGATGGCATTGCTTGAAGAGCGCAAGCGCAAACTCGGCGCCGAGGGATTGTTCGATCCCGGGCGGAAGCAGCTTCTTCCCTATCTGCCGCGTGTCGTCGGGGTGGTGACGTCGCCGACCGGCGCCGTCATTCGCGACATCCTGCATCGTCTTGCCGATCGCTTCCCGGTGCATGTGCTGGTCTGGCCGGTGAAAGTGCAAGGCGACAACTGCGGCCCCGAGGTGGCGGCCGGCATTGCCGGCTTCAATGCGTTACCCGAGGGCGGAGCCGTTCCGAGACCGGATGTGCTGATCGTGGCGCGCGGTGGCGGTAGTCTCGAAGACCTTTGGGGCTTCAACGACGAGGTGGTGGTGCGCGCCGCTGCGGCGAGCGACATACCCTTGGTCTCCGCCGTTGGCCACGAGACCGACTGGACGTTGATTGACCTTGCCGCCGATGTGCGGGCACCGACGCCGACCGGCGCCGCCGAAATGGTGGTACCGGTACGGCGCGAGCTGATGGACCGGATCGACGATCTCGGCCGCCGTCTCACAGGCGCCAGCCTCAGGGCCGTCGACCTCCGGCGGACGCGACTCATCTCGGCGGCACGCGCGCTGCCGCGCGCCTCCGACATTCTGGCCTTGCCGCGCCAGCGCTTCGATGCCGTAGCCAATGCCTTGCCCAAGGCTCTTCTCGCTAACACAACGCTGCACGCCCGGCAGTTCGAGCGTGTCGCCGCCCGCCTGACGCCGGGAAGCCTTCTGAGGACGCAAGCTCAGTTTGCCGAGCGGCTCTCGGGACTGTCGGCGCGTAGCGGCAGGGCGGTGGCCGAGCTGATCGCCCGCCGGCGGGCGCGTCTTGACCAGGTGAATTCGGTGTTCGATGCGGTCAATCATATGGCCACGCTGAGGCGCGGCTATGCGCTGGTGCGCGATGGCGAGGGAAAGCCGATATTCCGCGCCGAAGGACTCGCCGCCGGTGCAGCGATCGAGATCGAGTTTGCCGACGGTCGGGTCCGTGGACGGGTCGGTGATGAGGCACCATCGGCGGCCGAAGCGAAACCGGTGTCACGCCGCCCGAAGGCCAAGCCGGACCTTGACGATCAGGGCAATCTCTTCTGACCGATCAGGATAAGGCTGAGCGTATCCGCCCATCGGTCAATTCACCCGGCTGGCGAGCGACGACCACGCGGTTGCGCCCGGCCCGCTTGGCGGCATAAACGGCCTTGTCGGCCTGCTGCAACATCTGCTCGAAAGACGCGGCCGTGTCGGGATAAGCTGAAATGCCGGCCGAGAAAGTGATCTCGGCGGCCCCCAGGCTCGTCGCCACAGGCTGAGCGCGAATGACGGCCCGCCACGCCTCGGCGCGGGCACGCGCTTCCTCGATATCGGCGTGGGGCATCAGCACCAGGAACTCCTCGCCGCCCATGCGCACCGCCACTTCGCCGGGGCGCAGCGAACGGGTGAGAACGCCTGCGATCGCCACGAGGGCGTCATCGCCGGCTTTATGGCCGTAGGTGTCGTTGAGGCGCTTGAAATGATCGAGATCGAGCGAGACGGCGACCAGGGATTGCCCGGCGGCATCGGCACTCTCAATCAATCGATCCGAGATGTTTTCAAGGATGCGCCGGTTATTGAGACCGGTCAGGCTGTCACGGTGGGCCATCTCGTGCAGTTGCTCCTGCAGGCGCAAGTTGGCTTCGAGGCGCTCCTCCATCAGCCGCGTCGACACCTGAAGACTTTCCTGAGCCCGGAGATAATCGGTGATGTCGCGCAGCACGTAGGCGACGCTTTGCGAGTGCCGCACGGTGTCGACGACCACGGTTCGCACCTCATAGGTGCGCTCGCCCCGTCGCCAGCGGTGGACCATGTCGCTCCCATCGAACAGGCTTGCCCGATTGGCGGGCCCAAACGTGGTGCCTAGCTCCGAGAAGGGCTTTCCGACGAGTTGTCGGTCATCGAAGATCGCGCGCATGGCTGCGTTGGCTTCGGCAATCAGGCCATTTCCGGAAATGACCAGGATGCCGTCGGGATGGGCGGCGACCACCGCGCTGATGGCGACAGGTGCAAGCGACAGGAACTGGTTGCGACTGACCAGAACGCTGTAAATCATCGGCACCACGACATAGGCGAGCGGCGTCGGGTCGAAGCCGAAGATCCGGAGCCCTGCGAAGTTGTAGGCGGCATTGGCCGCCCATGGCACCATGGCCGAAACCAGAAGACCGATGAACTGGGCGCGGTGCACCTGGGGAGCATGGATTGCCGCCCAAAACGTCCGAATGGCCGTCAGCGACATGAAGAAGTAGATGGCAATCATCGCCGCGAAGAAGACCGGCCCGTGCTCATAGTACAATTGATGGGGGTAGGCAGGCGTCGGATCGGGCGTCACGGCGACGTAGATGAGGTGATGCAGGTCATTCGTCATCGCCATCGTCAGCACCGCCAATCCGGCGGTGATGGAAAGGCCCGTGTGAACCGATGCATTGGGCAGATCGGAACCGCGAATATAGGCGGCCATGAACAGCATCCACGAGATCGGTGTCGTGATAATGCCGTACCAAGCCAGCTCCGAGTAGAATATCTTCGCCGCCGGATCGATCGCGCTGACATCGAAAAACGCGCTGATCGCCCACCAGCAGCCCGACGCCATGAGCATGAGATAGTCAGCACGTCCGGGAAAATTGCCGACTCGCAGCGTATGCCACGTGGTCAGGACCGTCCCGACCACGACGAAAGCCAAAATGACGGCGGCGGGCTGCACGAGGGTTCGAGCTCCGGACAATCGGTCTTTTAGGGCGATTTGGCGACGTTATTCTGCGGGTTCTTTCAATTTAGTTTCGCATTTATGCATATACCATCGAAAAAATGCGTAGGCTTAGTGGCCGGCGGGACTAGACACGCAGTGTCGCAATGGTTTTCGTTGGCGGCTGAGCGCGCCTTATGCGCTGAGCTGCTCGACCGCCTCTCAACTGAGACAAATCACTATGACCGCCTATCGCATGCTGAACGGCCTCAAGGTTGCCAGGGAACTTGCCGATTTCATCGAAGGGGAAGCGCTGCCTGGCACCGGCTTCGCGGCCAGTTGCTTTTGGGCAGCGCTCGCTGACATTATTGGCCGCTTCGGCCCGGAGAATAAGCGCCTTCTCGAACGGCGCGACGCATTGCAGCAGCAGATCGATGCTTGGCATGCCGCTCATCCCGGTGTCGTCGAGTCCGCTGCCTACCGGGCCTTTCTGACCGAGATCGGTTACATCGTGCCCGAACCGACACCTTTCTCTATCGAGACCGCCGGCGTCGATCCGGAGATCGCCGAGGTAGCTGGGCCGCAGCTCGTCGTGCCGGTGATGAACGCCCGCTACGCGCTGAACGCCGCCAACGCCCGCTGGGGCAGCCTCTATGACGCCTTCTACGGGACCGATGCCCTTGGCACGCCCCCGCCCAAGGGGGGATTCGATGCCGAACGGGCGAAGGCGGTGGTGGCGCGCGCCAAGGTGGTCCTCGACGGGGCTGCCCCGCTTGAGTCTCGCGGCCACGCCGACGTCATCGCCTACGTTGTTGATGGGCGCCGCCTCAAGGTGCGCTTCTCCGATGGCAACGAAGAGGAACTTGCCGACCCCAAGGTTTTTGTCGGCTATCGCGGCGATCCGGAGGAACCAGCCGGCATTCTTCTGAGGCGGAATGGCCTGCACATCGACATCCACTTCGATCGGGGACAGCCGACCGGGGCGAGCGATCCGGCCGGCATCTCCGACATCCTCATCGAGAGCGCGCTCACCACCATCATGGACTGCGAAGACTCCGTCGCGGCCGTCGATGCCGAGGACAAGGTGGCCGTCTACCGCAACTGGCTCGGGCTGATGCGCGGCGACCTTGAGGCAAGCTTCGATAAAGGCGGCGCTGCCACGACGCGGCGGCTCGCAGCCGACCGCAACTTCATCCGGCCCGACGAATCGGACGGCGCGCTCAAGGGCCTCAGCCTGATGCTGGTGCGCAACGTCGGCTCGCTTCTGACCACCGACGCAGTGCTCGACACCGACGGCAACGAGACGGCCGAATGCCTGCTCGATGCGCTGGTTACCTCGGCGATCGCCCTTCACGACGTCGGCCCGAACGGCCGGCACGCCAATAGCCGCACGGGCGCCGTCTACATCGTCAAGCCGAAGATGCACGGGCCGGAGGAGGTCGCCTTCGCCGACCGACTATTCTCGGCGGTCGAGGCGGCGCTGGATCTCAAGCCGCTCACCCTCAAGATGGGCATCATGGACGAGGAGCGGCGCACCTCGATCAACAGCCTACGAGGCAGGCAACGTCGACGCCGGTCTCGCCCTGGGATTTTCCGGCCGTGCCCAGATCGGCAAGGGCATGTGGGCGGCGCCCGACCGCATGGCCGCGATGCTCACGGAAAAGATCGGTCATCCGCGCGCCGGTGCCTCCACCGCCTGGGTACCGTCGCCGACGGCGGCAACGCTGCATGCCCTGCACTATCTCGAGGTCGACGTTGCCGCCCGGCAAGCCGAGCTCGCCAGTCGCGAACGAGCATCGCTCGATGCGCTGCTGAAGTTGCCGATCGCGCCGGATCGCCCGTTGAGCGCCGCCGAGATCGCCGAGGAACTCGACAACAACGCCCAGGGCCTTCTCGGTTACGTCGTCCGCTGGATCGACCAGGGGGTCGGCTGCTCGAAGGTGCCAGACATCCACGATGTCGGCCTGATGGAAGATCGGGCAACGCTGCGGATCTCCAGCCAGCATATCGCCAACTGGCTGAAGCACGGCGTCGTCGGACGCGAACAAGTGATGGAAACGCTGAAGCGGATGGCCGCCGTCGTCGACAGGCAGAATGAGGGTGACCCGGCCTATCGGCCCATCGGCAATGACTTCGAGGGATCGTTGGCTTTCCAGGCCGCCGCCGCGCTGATCCTGACCGGCGACCGCCAACCAAACGGCTACACCGAGCCCGTGCTCACCGCATTCCGGCGTAGGCGAAAGGTCGAGATCGCCATGAGATGAATTGATCGGCGCCAAGACCTATCTAAGGATGAGAGCATCGGCGGTTTCCCGGTCTCGTACAAGACCTTGCCGCCGGTGTCGGGTCGCCAGGCCCTTTTGAGTCGCTGAGGAGGCGCTGCCATGACCGTCAGGGACATCTTCACCATCATCGACATCTACAATGACAAAATGAACGCCTCCACGGCGGCACTGGAACTCGCATCACGACGAAAGGCCCACGTCACAGGACTGGCGCTGGCGCTTGAGCCGATCGCACCCGGTTTCCTTGCTTCGCCGATTCCCGCGGAATATCTTGTCGAGGCGATCACCAATGCCGAGAATTCGGCCAAGGAAGCAGCGGCGGCCTTCACGGCCGAAGCTGCGAAACTCGGCGTCGATGCCGAGGCGCGCACCGCCACCGTCTATTCCGGCGGTACGCCGGCCATCGTGCGGCAGGCTCAGCTTTCCGACTTGATCGTTGTTGGCCAGGACGATCCCGAGCACGGCGAGCCGATGCGCGCTGCCATCATCGAAACGCTGTTGTTCGAGTCCGGTGTGCCGGTACTGATCATCCCCTCGGGCTGGAACAAGCCGATCACCTCGGAGAAGGTGATGATCGCCTGGGACGGCTCGTCAACCGCGGCGCGCGCGGTTCACGCCGCTCTGGCCGCGTTGAGAGTTGCCACCTCCATTGAGGTGGTGATGGTCGCCGGCTCCAAGAAATGGTCCGGCGAGCCCGGCGCCGACGTCGCCGCCTATCTCGCCCGCCACGATCACAAGGTCACCGTCACGACGCTGCCACGCTCGGCATCCGAGGTGTCGACGGTGCTCAACAACCATGCCGCCGAGAGCGGCGCGACCATGCTGGTCATGGGCGGCTATGGCCACAACCGCTTCCGCCAGTTCGTGCTTGGCGGCGTCACCCGCGACATGCTCGAGAAGATGACCATCCCGACGTTGATGAGCCACTGATCTCAACTATCGGAGCGCGGCCAGCCGGCCGCGTTCCGATTCCCGCATTGCCGAGCCCTTGCCCGACATGAGCCTCCAGAGCCTCGACCCATTCTTCCGGCCGAAGCGCGTCGTGCTGATCGGCGCGACGCCGCGGCCCAATTCGGTCGGCTCGGTACTTGCCCGCAATCTGGCCGCCTTCGGACGCGACCGGGTGGCTTTCGTCAATCCGTTCTTCACCGAGATCGACGGCATCGTCGTTCATCCCTCGCTCGCCGATCTCCCGGCGCCGGCCGATCTTGCCGTTGTCGCCGTGCCGCCGGAAGCGATCGTTCAGGTGATGGAGGAAATCGGCGTCGCCGGCATTCGCCACGCAGTGGTGATCACCACTGGCCTTGGCCATGGTCCGGGTAGCCTTCTCGATGCGATGACGGGCGTGGCGCGGCGGCACGGCATTCGCGTGCTCGGCCCCAACAGCGCCGGCCTGCAAATTCCGCCTATTGGCCTCAATGCCAGCTTCGCCCAACGGGCAGCGGTGCCCGGTGACCTCGCCTTTGTCTCGCAATCCGGTACGCTCACCCACGCCGCGCTCGATTGGGCGGCCCGGCATGGCATCGGCTTTTCCGGCATCGCCGTGCTGGGCGATGCCGTCGATGTTCATTTCGACGAAATGCTCGACCACTTCGCTCTCGACCATCGCACCCGGGCGATCCTCCTTTATCTCGAGAGCATTCGCGATGCTCGCGCCTTCCTGTCGGCGGCACGCGCCGCCGCCCGCTCGAAGCCGGTGGTAGTGATCAAGGCTGGCCGGCATGCTGCCGGCGCCCGCGCCGCCCGCTCGCACACCGGCGCACTAGCCGGCGTCGACGCTGTCTACGATTGCGCCTTCCGTCGAGCCGGCCTGCTCAGGGTGGCCGATCTCGATGAGATGTTCTCGGCGGCCGAAACGCTCAGCCTGGTGCCACGTATCCAAGGCAAGCGCATCGCCATCGTCACCAACGGCGGCGGCGCCGGTGTGCTGGCTGCCGACCGTGTCGTCGACCTCGCCGGAGAACTCGCAACACTTGGCGACGATACCATCGCGGCGCTCGACCAAGTGCTGCCGTCGGGCTGGTCGCGCGGCAACCCGGTGGACCTCATTGGCAACGCCGCCGCCGATCGATACGGGGCCGCGACGCGGGCGGTGCTCGCCGACAGCGGCGTCGACGCGGTGGTGGTCATCAACTGTCCGACGCCACTTGCTCCTTCAAAATTGGCGGCCGAGGCGGTGGTGGAAGCCGTTGCCGGCTATCGGCGTGGCCGATACGACGGCAAGCCGCTGATCGCCGCATGGCTCGGCGAGGACGATGGCTGGAGCGCCACGTTTGCGCGGGCGCGTATCCCCGCCCTCGAAACGCCACATGGCGCCGTCGAGGGGCTGATGCAACTCGTCCGCCATGCCGAGGCCCAGGC
>JAGSYV010000173.1 GCA_018262505.1 Pseudomonadota bacterium | reverse complement strand
TTTGTCAGGACGGCCATTGTCTCTCCCTGCGATCGCGTCAAGCGCGACCGCATTTAAGGGCGAAACGCCCATCCGGGAAAGCCCTGAGCTTGGGCGTCACCTGCCCGCTTTATAGGCAGGCCGTCAGGGCTTGCGCGACAGCGGATCGATGATGATGTCGTAAAGCCGGGAGGCCGACAGCGTAGCGATCTCCTCATAAAGCGCATTGTCGGTCGGGAGTCCGGTGGCCGCGGCGTCGACCTGCGGCGGCACCACCCAGCGAAGACGATCCCAGCCGCGACTCTGCCCCTCGATCTTCAACACCTCGACGAACTTGCGGCCGATACCACGGTTGCGGAAGGCCGGCAGGACGTAGATATCCTCAAGATGGCCGACCCGGTGGCCGGACATGGTGTCGGGCAGGTCGAAGAACACGGCGAAGCCGACCAGTTCTTCATCGACAAAGGCGCCGAGCACTTCCGTTGCCGGATCGACGGCAAGGAGTTCGGAGTAATACTCGTCCGGACGGCGCGGCGCGCCGCGCTTCATTGCCTGGGCGTAGGCGGCGATGATCGGCGCCAGCTTGTGGGCGTCCGCTTGGGTGACGGCGGCAATCGTCAGCGACATGGTCAAAAGTCCCCCGGATAAGCGACACTTACGCGTGACACTCGCATTACTTGCCCCATGCCGCCAGCTTGGGCAAGGCTGAGACGGAAGGGAGGCGCGTTTTTTGAACGACAGGCCGGCGCCCCGCTCACACCGGCGTGACGGCGGCTGGGCTGGTCATCGAGCGCCGCCATCGTTATCGTTGCGGCCGAAATCGGCAGAATGCCTGGGGGACACGCCGCGATGAGCGACATCTTCGACCATTTCCGCCGCCAGGCCGAGGCCTGCCGCAACATGGGCTCGCCGTTCACGGCACGCCTTGCCGACCTCGCTCCGCGGTTTCTCGACCGGACGACGCTGACCGGCCGTCGCATCATCGCCTGGAACGGCCACGCCGGCGAGGACGCGGTGCCGCTGCGCCTGTTCGGCGGCTTGCACCGGCTGGTGCTGACCGGTCGTGATGCCAGGCTTGCCGCCGTCTATCCGCCGGCTGAGGCGTCCGACGAGGCGCTTGCCGCCGCCGTGAGCATCGCCATCGCCCGGCATGACCACGACCTCCACGACATTCTGATGAGCCCGCCGCAGACCAACGAGGTCGGCCGCTCGGCCATGTTGTTGCCCGGCTTCCTATGGCTTGCCCGGCGCTTCGGGCCGAAGCTCGACATCCTGGAGATCGGCGCCAGTGCCGGCCTCAACCTGCACTGGGACAGCTACGCCTATCGCTACGGCGCTGCCCGCTGGGGAAAGCCGAAAGCCCCACTCGAACTCGTTTCCGAATGCGAGCCGCCGCCACCGCTCGAAGGCGAGATCGAGGTGGTGCGTCGCCGGGCCTGCGATCTTGCCCCCCTCGATCCGGCGGACGCCGAGCATCGAACCCGCCTTCTCTCCTACGTCTGGGCCGACCAGCGCGAACGTAAGGCGCGCCTCATCGCCGCTCTCGATCACGCCGCTGCCCGGCCCGAACGGGTGGAAGCCGCCGATGCGGCCGAGTTCCTGGGGCGCGAGTTGGCCGCGCCGCCGATGGACGGAGCGCTACGCGTCGTGGTCCACTCGATTTTCTGGCAATATCTCGCCGATCCGGCCCGTCTCGGCATCCAGACCGCCATGCTGCGGGCGGCCGAAACCGAACCCCTTGCCTGGCTGCGGCTTGAGGCGGACGGCCGAACGCCCGGCGCCGGCCTCCTCGTCACGCTGTTTCCCTCCGGCGAGCACCACGTTCTGGCGCGCGGCGACTTCCACGGTCGATGGCTGCGCTGGTCCGAAGACGCCTAAAGAAATGACCGGAGCGACGGGCTCCGGCCTTCAATTCATTCATACGCCAAAGCGTCGCGTCACTTGAAGTCGCGGATATCCACGAAGTGGGGCGACAGCTTGTCGGGGTTCATGGCCAGGCACATCGAGCAACCCGGCTCGCGCCACTCGAAGCCCGCCTCGATGAAGATCTTGTCGAGGCCTTCGGCTTCCGCCTGTTCCTTGACGAGGCCGGAACCCGGCACGATCATCGCCAGCTTGATCGACGACGCCACCTTGCGGCCCTTGGCCACCGCGGCAGCGGCCCTCAGGTCCTCGATACGGCCGTTGGTGCAGGAGCCGACAAACACCTTGTCGAGGGCGATGTCGGTCATCTTCTGGCCGGGCTTGAGACCCATGTAGTCGAGTGCCCGCCACTTGGAGCTGCGCTTCGTCTCATCAGTGATGGTGTCGGGATCGGGCACCACGCCGGTGATCGATACGACATCCTCGGGGCTGGTGCCCCAGGTGACGATCGGCGGCAGGCTGGCGGCATCGAGCGTCACCACCTTGTCGAAATGGGCACCTTCATCGGTGAAGAGCGTCTGCCAGTAAGCCTTGGCACGCTCCAGCGCCTCGCCCGTCGGCGCCTTCGGCCGGCCGGTGATATAGGCATAGGTCTTCTCGTCCGGAGCGATCAGGCCGGCGCGGGCGCCACCCTCGATCGACATGTTGCAGACGGTCATCCGGCCTTCCATGGAAAGGTCGCGGATCGCCTCGCCAGCGTATTCGATGACGTGGCCGGTGCCGCCGGCGGTGCCGATCTCGCCGATGATCGCCAGCACGATATCCTTGGCGGTGACGCCGGCCGGCGCCTTGCCGTCGACGCGCACCAGCATGTTCTTCGCCTTGCGCTGGATCAGCGTCTGCGTGGCGAGCACGTGCTCCACCTCGGAGGTGCCGATACCATGCGCCAGGGCACCGAAGGCACCGTGCGTCGAGGTGTGGCTGTCGCCGCAGACGATGGTCATGCCCGGCAGCGTGAAGCCCTGCTCGGGACCGACCACATGGACGACGCCCTGCCGTCGGTCGAGCTCGTTGTAATACTCGACGCCGAACTCGGCGGCATTGATGGCGAGCTGCCCGACCTGCTCGCGGCTCTCGGGATCTTCGATGCCCTTGCTCCGGTCGGTGGTCGGCACGTTGTGATCGACGACGGCCAGCGTCTTGCCCGGCTGATGCACCTTGCGGCCGGCGGTCCTCAGGCCCTCGAAGGCCTGCGGGCTGGTCACTTCATGCACGAGATGACGGTCGATGTAGAGCAGCGAGGTGCCGTCGGCCTGGGTATCGACCACATGGTCGTCGAAGATCTTGTCATAGAGGGTACGGGGCTTGGCGGTCATGATGATCGGACTTTCGATTCCGTGAGGCGGGCGAACCACGCCCCTGACATGCATAGGAAATCACGGGGTGGCCGATAGCGTCGGCCATCGTCTCAGGGCCGGAGTCGGCTGTCGCCGGTCTGCCGCGCCAGAAACCGCCACGGCAGGCGCGCGTGATCGTGGACCGATAAGTAATCGGCCGACGTGGGCAGGCGCGTGATCTGCGGTTTCGCGTACATGATCGCTCTATACTGAAAAACCGTGCCGCCGACAATCATCGATCTGCTCGCGCACCACCCGAACGCCTCGTCCGGCTGCCGGATAAGAAAGCGCCCAGCCTCGGGGGAAGGCTGGGCGCGGCGCTAGGGATCAGCGCGGGCCGGGAGGGGAACCCGGCCGACGGTCACCGCCGCTGGCGAGACGGGGGGCAGTGCCTATTGGGCGATGCCGTCATGACTAGGATTTGGTGCCGCCCAACCCAAAAACAAGAGCGGCAGAGTTAACAACCCCGTGAGCAACGGCGTGGTCGCCGAAAGTCGAATGTCCGATCAGCCGACCAGGGCCTTGAACTCGGCGAGGATGGCGGCGCCCATCGCGCGCGTGCCGATGGTCGCCTCGCCCTTCTGGGCGATATCCTTGGTCCGGAGCCCCTTGCCGAGCACACGGGCGATCGCCTCGTCGAGCTTGCCGGCGAGATCGATCAGACCGAAGGAGTAGCGCAGCGCCATGCCGAAGGAGGCAATCATGGCGATCGGATTGGCGGCACCGGTGCCGGCGATATCCGGCGCCGAACCGTGCACCGGCTCGTAGAGCGCCTTGCGCTTGCCGGTGGCGGCATCAGGCGCGCCGAGCGAGGCCGACGGCAACATGCCGAGCGAACCGGTCAGCATGGCTCCGATATCGGAGAGAACGTCGCCGAACAGGTTGTCGGTCAGGATGACGTCGAACTGCTTGGGCCAGCGGACGAGCTGCATGGCGCAGTTGTCGGCGAGAATATGGTCGAGCTTGACGTCGGCATATTCTTCCTTGCCGATCTTGGTCACCACCTGGTTCCAAAGCACACCCGACTTCATGACGTTGCGCTTCTCGGCCGAAGAGACGCGGCCATTGCGCGCCTTGGCAAGGTCGAAGGCGACGCGGGCGATGCGCTCAATCTCGTGAGTGGTATAGACCTGCGTATCGACGGCGCGCTTCTCGCCGTTCTCCAGCGTGACGATCTCCTTCGGCTCGCCGAAATAGACGCCACCGGTCAGTTCGCGAACGATCAGGATATCGAGGCCTTCCACCACCTCGCGCTTCAGCGACGAGGCGTCGGCCAGCGCCGGATAGCAGATGGCCGGACGAAGGTTGGCGAACAGGCCAAGGTCCTTGCGGAGGCGCAACAGGCCGGCTTCCGGTCGGCTGTTATAGGGAACGCTGTCCCACCTGGGGCCACCGACGGCGCCGAACAGCACCGCATCGGCAGCGAGCGCCTTGGCCATGTCGGCTTCCGAGATGGCGGCGCCATGGGCATCGTAGGCACAGCCGCCAACCAGACCGCGGTCGAGCGAAAAGTCGGTAAGGCCCTTCTCATTCAGGAAGGCGATGATCGTTTCGACCTCGGCCATGATTTCTGGGCCGATACCATCGCCGGGCAGCAGGAACAGCGAATTCTTTGCCATCATCGCATCCTCAAGAACGTGAAAACAGGGCGCACGGCCTCCCCCGGCCGGCTTCGGCCGCTAGCCGTAATCGCCTTGTCGTCCAGGTTCAAGGGGCAAGCGTACCGGAGAGGACGGCGAATTCGCCGCTATCGCGGTCGAGCACGTGCAGTTCGCCTTCGGCAACGTCGAACCAGGCGCCATGCAGCGCCAACGAACCGGACTCGACCTGGCTCCTGACGAAGGGATAGGCGAGAAGGTTGTTCAGCGACGCCTTGACCGCCTCATGCTCGAGGGCGGTGTAGCGCAGGCCAGGCGCGATCGTATGGTCGCAACGCACCCGCTCGGCCGTCTCGTCCAGCACCGAAACCCACTTACCGATGAAGTCGGTCGGCGTCAGCGGCTTACCACTACCGAGCGCCGCCGCGATGCCGCCGCACCGCCCATGCCCCATCACCACGATGTGGCGGACGGCGAGCGCCACCACGGCGAACTCCAGGGCGGCCGAGGTACCGTGCGTCTCACCGTCCGGCGTATAGGGCGGCACGAGATTGGCGACGTTGCGCACGACGAAGATCTCGCCCGGACCCGCATCGAAAATCACTTCCGGCGACACGCGGCTGTCCGAACAGCCAATGATCATGATCTGCGGCTTCTGCCCTTCGGCGGCCAACCGCTTGTAGCGTTCGTTCTCGCCGGGATAACGACCTTCCCGAAAGGCCTCGTAACCTGTCGTCAGACGCCCCGGAAAGGAGGCGGGCAGCTTCGGGCAAAGAGAGGTTTTCAGTTCGGTCATCGCATAAGTCCGGCTGGAGAAGAGGGAGCGGACAAGGTTCCCGCGCGGCGGTTATACGAAGGTCTACTTATAGGCGTCAATCATCGGGGTTTTCACAAAGCCTCGATTCCCGAGGGACGCACGGCGGACCTTCGCGGGGTCGCAAGACGGCGAATGTCCACCATGGCCATCGGATGAACCAGCGCTTCCTGCTCGTCCACCAGTTCCAGCTCACGTGCACCGGCTTTCACCGACCGGGCGATCACCTCGAAGGTAGAGGCCGAGGCGGCCGCGAGCGCGGCCTCGTCGGAGGCGCCACCGATCAGCCGCGACAGGAACAGCGCCGCGAACAGGTCGCCAGTGCCGTTGGGGGCTCCCTCGATCATCTGATTTTCGGCAATGATGGCTTCACTGGCGGTGACCAGCGCCGCTGCGATCTTGCCGGCCATCAGCGCCGGCGCCGAGGTGACGACGACGCGTTTCGGTCCGAGCGTCCGCGCCGCGGCGACGATTTCGGTCAGCGTCTCGACCGGCTGACCGGTCAGCCAGCCGAGTTCGAAGCGGTTGGGGGTGGCGATATCGGCGATGGAAACGAGGCGATCGCGCTGAGCGATGGCGACGGGTTCGGGCACGTAAAGGCCGCCCGTACCGTTGACGCCCATGTCACCGATCACAGGATCGGCCAGATGCAGCGCCTTGGGATTGGCCGCCCGGACGGCGGCAACCAGCGCGGCGGCAGCGTCCGCCTGCCCGGCCGAGCCAAGGTAGCCGGTTATGATGCCGCCAACCTCGGGCAGCCAGGGCGAGCGGGCAAGATCGGCACACAGCGCCGCGAAATCCGCTTCCGGCAAGGCCATCCGGTGGGCGCGACCATGGCCGGGATGCCAGGGCAGGATGACCGTCGGCAGCGTCCAGACGCGATGGCCGAGCCGTTCCAGGGCGAAGGCGGCGCGGGCGCCCACCGATCCACGAGCAACGAAGGAAGAGAGAACGATGACGGCAGGACGACTCATGGCGGCGGCTTTTCCCGATGACAGCGGCTTGGCGAGGCGGCGGCCCTCCGTTTAGCCTATGATCAACCGCCGTACACTCCGAATCAGCCGATGCCGACCGAAAAACCCGCCTCCTCACTTCATGATCTGTTCGGAGCGGCCGCTCCCCGCCCGGCGGGCGGTGGCGAGGTGGTGCAGGTGTTGACCCCGGTCGGGCTCGATCTCTCCTATTCCTATCGCGTACCGCACGGGATGGCGGTGGGGCCGGGTTCCATCGTTCAGGTGCCGCTTGGCCCACGCAAGGTGGTGGGTGTCGTCACCGCCGAACCGGCCGAGCTTCAGGCTTCGTCGAACCGACTGCGCCCGATCGAGATCGCCTTCAATGCGCCGCCGCTCACGCCGGAGATGCTCACCTTCGTCGATTGGGTCGCCCGCTACACGCTGACGCCGCGCGGCATGGTGATGCGCATGGTGCTGCGCGCGCCGGAGGCGCTGGAGCCGGAGCCGCCGCTGCGCGGCCTTGTTGCGACGAGCGCGCCGCCCGAGCGCCTCACCGATGCGCGCCGCCGGGTAATGGCGCTGCTCGCCGAAAACGAGGGGCAGGCGTGGACGCGGGCCGGTCTCGCGGCAGCGGCCGGCGTATCCCCTTCGGTCGTCGAGGGGCTGGTGACCAGCGGCACGCTCGCCGAGGTGGAGCTGCCGCCCGGCCGCCCCTTCCGGGCGCCCGACCCAGATTTCAATCCCATCGAACTCACCCCCGACCAGACCGCTGCCGTGGCCAAGCTGCGTGAGGCGCAGGATGACGGCGTGACGCTGATCGACGGCGTCACCGGCTCCGGCAAGACCGAGGTCTACCTGGAGGCCGTTGCCGACGCACTCCGGGCTGGCCGGCAGGCGCTGATCCTGGTGCCGGAGATCGCGCTCACTCGCGCCTTCCTCGAACGCTTCTCGGAGCGTTTCGGCGCACTTCCAGCCGAATGGCATTCCGACGTCGGCCCGAAGATGCGCGCCCGCACCTGGCGTGCCGTGGCGCTCGGCGAAGCGCGCGTGGTGGTCGGCGCCCGCTCGGCGCTGTTCTTGCCGTTTTCCGACCTCGGCCTGATCGTCGTCGACGAAGAGCATGACGGCGCCTACAAGCAGGAGGAATGGGCGAGCTACCATGCACGCGACATGGCGGTGGTGCGCGGCCGACTGGAAAAGATCCCGGTCATCCTCGCCTCGGCGACGCCATCGCTGGAAAGCCGCGTCAACGCCGAGCGCGGCCGCTATCGGCACATCGTCCTGCCGGCGCGTGCCACCGGTCGCGACCTGCCCAGCCTCTATGCCATCGACATGCGCAAGGCCGGTCCGCCGCGCGGCCGCTTCCTGGCCCCTGGCCTCGTCGCCGCCATCCGTCAGGTGACCGAGCGCGGCGAACAGGCCATGCTGTTCCTCAACCGGCGCGGCTATGCGCCACTGACCCTCTGCCGGTCCTGCGGCCACCGTTTCCAGTGCCCGCAATGCTCGGCCTGGCTGGTGGAACACCGCTTCCGGGGGCGGCTCGTCTGCCACCACTGCGGCCATTCGGTGCCCCGGCCGGAAGCCTGTCCTTCCTGCGGCACGCTCGACAGCCTCGTTGCCTGTGGTCCCGGTGTCGAGCGCATCGCCGAGGAGATGCAGGCGCTGTTGCCAGACAAGCGCACCGTGGTGCTGTCGTCGGATATCGGCGGCGGTATCCAGCGCCTGAGGGCCGAGTTCGAAGCAGTGGCCAAAGGTGAATGCGACATTATCGTTGGCACGCAGATGGTGGCGAAGGGACATACATTCCCCAAGCTGACGCTGGTCGGCGTGGTCGACGCCGACCTCAGCCTGTCCCAGGGCGACCCCCGCGCCGCCGAGCGGACCTTTCAGTTGCTCGCCCAAGTCACCGGCCGCGCCGGCCGCGTCATCGGCAAGGGCATCGGCCTCCTTCAGACCTACGCGCCGGAAAGCCCGGTAATCGAGGCGTTGGTGTCGGGCGATGCCGAACGCTTCTATCGCACCGAACTCGCCGAACGCGAGCGGTCGACCATGCCCCCTTTCGGCCGCCTCGCGGCGATCCTGGTCTCAGGGCCGAGCCGCGAGCTTGCCGAGGACCACGCCCGTCATCTTGCCCGCATGGCGCCGCGCGATCCGGCAGTCGAAGTACTCGGTCCCGCCGAGGCGGCGTTAGCGGTGGTCCGCGGCCGCCATCGGTTTCGGCTGATCGCCCATTCGGGCCGCGACACCGACCTGTCCGCCTATATGCGGGCCTGGATCGCCGCCGCCGATCGCCCGACGCGCGGTGTCGAAGCCTATGTTGACGTCGATCCGCAGAATTTCCTCTGAGGGTTGGGCATCGGCAGGCCATGCAACGCTGGGATATACTGCTCGCCGCAATGGGTGAATGACATCTAAAACGATAAACTATTCGACTTTAGGATGAGCACTTTTTAAGGGGATGTCCCAGCCGGCCAATTACCTAAGGATATCCGCGCAAAAACCGGATTCTTGAATCGAGTGAACGCGTTGCGTGAGGGAAACTCCTGTGGTAGACGGTGCCAAGTTCGCTGCGGGGCCGAGTGCCGTGCCGCCGTCGTATTCTATTATGCGAATGTCTTCAAAGCGTTCAGCCGGGTGAACCTTTGATGGTTCGCACCGATGAGGGGTTCTTACGTGAGCGATGCGGAAACGATGGTCTTCGGGGTCGCCGAACGTTATGCAACGGCCCTGTTCGATTTGGCGAG
>JAGSYV010000172.1 GCA_018262505.1 Pseudomonadota bacterium | reverse complement strand
GGCGAGTCCTCCTCCGGCAAGACGACGCTGATCAAGACCATCGTCGGCGCCATCCGGCCGCCACTGCATGTGGTCGGCGGCAGCGTCCGCTTCAACTTCAGCGGACAAGCCTACGACATCTACGATCTGAGGCCGGATGAGCTGCAGGCCATTCGCTGGCGGCACCTGTCCTACATCATGCAGGGCTCGATGAACGTGCTGAACCCGGTGCGCCGGATCAAGCACTCCTTTTACGACTTCGCTTATCCCCACATGGGCCTCGACC
The DNA here is from genome assembly GCA_018262505.1 of Pseudomonadota bacterium. Classification (GTDB taxonomy): domain Bacteria; phylum Pseudomonadota; class Alphaproteobacteria; order Rhizobiales; family Pleomorphomonadaceae; genus Pleomorphomonas. The sequence continues at coordinate 13,612 of JAGSYV010000172.1, read as the reverse complement.
GCGCCGCCTTCTGGGACAAGGTGCGAGGTCACCTCAGGAAACTCGATCTCGACCCCGATGTGCTCCACAGCTATCCGCACCAGTTGTCCGGCGGCATGCGCCAGCGAGCGACCATTGCGCTGGCCACCGTTTGCACGCCGGAGTTCATCGTTGCCGACGAACCGACAACGGCGCTTGATGTCATTGTCCAGCGCGACGTTCTCAACATGCTACGCGACATCCAGCGCGATCTGGGTTCGTCCTTCCTGTTCGTGACCCACGACATGAGCGTGCATGCGACGGTGTCGGACCGGGTCGGCATCGTCTATGCCGGCCGCCTCGTCGAGGAAGCCGACACGCCGACGCTGTTTCGCGGCGCTCGCCATCCTTACACGCAGCACCTCGTCGCCTCGCTGCCGAAGATCGGCGACACAACCCGCCGCGCCTCGCTGGCTGGCCGGCCACCAAGCCTCGCCGACCCGCCGTCCGGCTGCCGCTTCCATCCGCGCTGTCCGCTGGCCATGGACATCTGCTCGAGGCAAGTCCCGGTCATGACCAGCCTGACGCCGCGCCACCGCGTCGCCTGCTTCGCCGTTACGGGAGCCACATCATGAGCCTCCTTCTCGACATCGATCACGTCGGCAAGACCTTCCTGCAGGGCGGACTCCTGTCGCGGCGCCACATCGAGGCGGTGAAAGACATCTCGTTGCAGATCGAGGCCGAGCGGCCGGAAATCCTGTCGGTGGTCGGCGAATCCGGTTCCGGCAAGTCGACGCTAGCCGCCATGGTGCTCGGCCAGCAACTACCGACCCGGGGGCGCGTGCTCTTCGACGGTATCGACATCGCCGACATTCGCAGCCGAGCCGATCGCCGTGCTTTCATGGCCAAGGTGCAGCCGGTACTGCAAAACCCATTCGAAGCCTTCAATCCGTTGAAGCGCGTCGATCGTTATCTGTTCGCAACTGCGACCAACTTCATGACGTCCAAAGGCAGGCCGACTCGCCAGGAGATCGAGGCGCGCGTCGGCCGGGCTTTGGTTGAAGTGGGGCTTACGCTGGCCGAGGTGCGCGGCCGCTTTCCGCACGAGCTGTCCGGCGGCCAGTTGCAGCGCACGGCCATTGCCCGAGCGCTGATCCCCGATCCGCGCCTCCTGGTGGCCGACGAGCCGGTGTCGATGGTCGATGCCTCGCTTCGAATGTCGATCGTCAACCTGTTCGGGTCGCTGCGCGATCGGCTGGGGCTGTCGATCATCTACATCACCCACGACCTTGCCACCGCCTATTATATCTCCGATCGCATCATCATCATGAAGAAGGGCGAGGTGGTGGAGCGCGGCAACGCGCGGGCGGTGCTCGACAACCCCCAGCATCCCTACTCGATCGCCCTCAAGAACGCCGTTCTGACGCCGGATTTCGCCTGATCGAGGATTGGCCGGACTTATCCGAACAGTGAAACAGGCAGGCGCCGAGAAGCACCTGCCTGTTTCATTTCATTCTCTTGGGAGGTTGCCCGGCGGTTGACCCGCCGGGCTTTTAGCGGTCTTTGGGGATCAATCCTTGAGCGCGAAGTTGTCGAGCTTGGCGGCGTTGTCCTTGGTGATCAGCACGCAGTCCATGGAGATCTTCTCCGGCTGGCCGGTCTTGCCTTCCTTCAGGAACTTGTCGGCCAGTTCGACGGCGTACTGGGCCTGACGGAAGGCCGGCTGCAGGCCGGTGGCGTGGATCTTGCCAGCGATGATGGCGTCGCGCACGTCGTTGGAACCGTCGAAGCCGGCGACCAAAACGTCCTTGCGGCCAGCGGCCTCGAGGGCAGCCATGGCGCCCATGGCCATGGTGTCGTTGCCGGAAATCACGCCCTTGACGTCCGGATTGGCCTGGAGGATCGATTCCATCTTCGAGAAGGCTTCGGTCTGGCTCCAGTTGGCGCTCTGCTGGGCGACCATCTTCATGTCGGGATACTGATCGATCACGTCATGATAGCCCTTGGAACGCACGCCGGCGTTGGTGTCGGATTCCTTGCCGACCAGCTCAACGAAGTTGCCCTTCTCGCCCATGGCTTCGACGAAGCTTTCGGCGACCAGGGTGGCGCCCTGATAGTTGTTGGAGACGATCTGGGTGACGGCAATGCCGGTGGCATTGATCTCGCGGTCGATCAGGAAGGACGGCACGCCGGCGTCCTTGGCCTTCTGCACGGCGGCGACGGTGGCGTCGGCACCCGCGTTGTCGAGGATGATCGCGGCGGCCTTCTGGGCGATGGCCGAGTCGATCAGGTCGTTCTGCTTGTTGGCGTCGTCGTCATGGCTGTAGATCGCCGCCTCATAGCCGAGTTCCTTGGCCTTGGCCTGGGCGCCCACCGCTTCCTGCGCCGCCTCATAGCCGAGTTCCTTGGCCTTGGCCTGGGCGCCCACCGCTTCCTGCTTGAAGAAGGGGTTGTCATGGCTCGGGGTGATGATGACGATCAGCTTGCCATCGGCGGCGAGGGCCGAGGCGGTCAGCGCGATACCGGCTAGCAAGCCGAGGGAAACCGTCTTCAGAGTCTTGCGAAGCGACATGTCTTTCTCCTCCACTATAGTCCGCTGCACACCTCTCAGCGGGGCGCGGTTCACGTCGGGTGTCGACGGCCGCAGTCGTTGACGCCGACCGGGGTCGGCCGGCGCCGAAAGTTCAGCCCAGATCTCAGCCAAGCCGGGCGTTGCGGGCGATGCGCCGCTGCATCTGGTCGAGGATGACGGCGCCGACGATGACGACGCCCTTGATGACCATCTGCCAGAACTCGGAGACGCCCATCATGACGAGGCCGTCGGAGAGCACGCCGATCACGAAGGCGCCGACGATGGTGCCGCCGATGGTGCCCCGACCGCCCGACAGTGACGTGCCGCCGAGCACGGCCGCCGCGATGGCGTTCATCTCGAAGGTCTCGCCGGATGCCGGATGCGAGGCGACCAACTGAGAGGCGACGACCAGACCGGCAATGGCGGCGCAAAAGCCGGAGACCATGTAGACGGTGAGCTTGACGCGATTGACATTGACGCCGCTGAGTGTGGCCGCGCGCTCGTTGCCGCCAACGGCATAGATCTGCCGGCCGAACGGCGTCTTGGTGGCGACGTAGGCGGCAATGCCGGCGACGACCAGCAGTAGCCAGATCGACAGGGGAATGCCGAGGATGGTGCCGGCGCCGAGCACCGGGAAGCCCTGATTGCCGAACTCAGGCTTGCCGATCAGGTTCGGGAAGGTGGAGCCGCCCGACATCAGGAGCGCCGTGCCACGGGCGACATAGAGCATGCCGAGGGTGGCGATGAAGGGAGCCACCTGCATGCGGGTGATCAACAGGCCGTTGACGAACCCCACGAAGGTACCGACCAGCAGGGCAATGCCGATCACTTCCCAGACGTTGGGATAGATCACCACGCCGAGCATCTCGAGCGGGACGCCGTAGAGTACCAGCGCACCGGCCACCATGCCGACCAGGCCGACGATGGCGCCGACCGACAGGTCGATGCCGCCGGTCAGGATGACGAAGGTCATGCCGATGGCGAGGAAGGCATTGATCGCCACGTGCTTTGAAACGATCACCACGTTGGCGACAGTGACGAAATTCGGCGCCATCAGGCTGAAGAACACGACGACGGCGATCAGCGCGATGAAGGTCCTGAGCTTCAGGAGCAGAAGAAGCGGCGTCGACTGTCCTTTGGGCGCTTCGGCCGCCGGGGTTGCAACTGTGTTGGTCATGGTCACTGATCCTGAGCCGGGTGGTCGTGAGCGGGGGCGGCGTGTCCCTTGGTGGAGGCGCGAACGATGACCTCGTCGGTCGCCTCGTGGTCGGGCAGGTCGGCGGTGATCCGTCCCTGCGACATCACCAGCACGCGATCGGACACGGCGTGCACCTCCTTGAGATCGGAGGTGGCGAACACCACGGCGAGGCCTTGATCGGCCAGCTCGCGCATGGTGCGGAACACCTCTTCCTTGGCGCCGATGTCGATGCCGCGGGTGGGTTCGTCGAGCAGCAGCACCTTGGGTTCTGTCATCAGGCTCTTGCCGATGACCACCTTCTGCTGGTTGCCACCCGACAGCGACGTGATGGGCGTTTCCGGCGACGGCGCCTTGATGCGCAGCGAGCGGAACAGGGCATCGACCGCCTTGCGCTCGGCGCCGTTCTGCACGGTGAACAGCTTGGTCACCTTGGCGAGACTGGCCAGCGACAGGTTCTTGCCGACGGTGAGGTTCTGCACCAACCCGTCGCGCTGGCGGTCTTCGGGGACCAGGAACAAACCAGCGGCAATGCGCCGGGAGACCGGCAGTTGGTCGACCGCCCGACCGTTGATGGTGACTGCGCCACGCGCGTCGGCCCGGAGACCGAACAGGCTCTCGAACAGTTCCGAACGACCGGCCCCCAAGAGACCGTAGATGCCGACGATCTCGCCGGCCCGGAAATCGACGCTGACGTCGTCGACGAGATAGCCGCCACCGACGCGCGGCAGTTTCAGGTTACGGACCGACAGCACGGGGTCGCCGACCTTCACGTCGCGCTGCTGACGCTTGGCGAATTCAGAGGTGCCGAGCATCTGGCGAATGATCCAGGGAATGGTCGCCTCGCCTTTGGGGGCGCTCGCCTGGAAATGGCCGTCGCGCAGCACGGTGAAGTAGTCGCCGATGCGGACGAGCTCTTCGAGGCGGTGCGAGATGTAGATGATGGCGACGCCGGACTTCTTCAGCTCGGCGATGACGCGGAACAGCACCTCCACCTCGGAGGACGACAGCGCCGACGTCGGCTCGTCCATGATCAGCACCCTGGCGTCGTCGGCCAGCGCCTTGGCGATCTCGACGATCTGCTGCTCGCCGATCCGGAGATCGTCGACCAGCGTATCCGGGTCGATGTCATGCTCGAGACGGGCGAGCAATTCCTTGGCCCGTTCGCGCTGGCGCGGCATGTCGATGTGAACGCCGCCCTTGGTCATGTCGCGGCCGAGGAAGATATTCTCGGTGACGGAGAGGTTGGGGCAAAGGTTGAGCTCCTGGAAGACGATGCCGATGCCCTTCTGCGCCGCATCCAGCACCGATGAGAACTGCACTTCCTCGCCGCCCATCAGGATGCGGCCGGAGGTCGCCTGATCGACACCGGCGAGGATGCGCATCAGCGTCGACTTGCCGGCCCCGTTCTCGCCGATCAGCACGTTCACCGAACGCTCGTAAACGTCGAAGTCAACATCTTCGAGAGCGATCGTCCCGGGAAAGATGCGGGTCATCTTCTCGGCGCGGAGGACCACCGCCGGCGCGTCGGCTTGCTCCAGGGCGCTCATTGGGCGCCTCCCGCCGGACCAATCAGAACGGGGGTCAGCAGGATCTTGTCGGTAGGCGAGTTGAGCGAGAACGTCCCCGCATAGGCAATCGTCTGGCCGGGCGCCAACGCATCGACGACCGCCTTGAGTTCGGTGACCACGTGACCGTTGAAGGCACGGCCGACCTCGGCGAACTCCAACTGGTTGGTGAAGTTCTGGAAGTTGATGAAGGGCATGGCGTCACGCAACGAATTGCCCTTGATTACCGGACCGATCTGGATGGTCACCGGAACAGGACCTTTCGGCGTCGTCACGTCGATCAACACGGTACCGGCCCGCGAGGCGGTGTTCTTTTCCTTGATCACCGCCGTTCCCTTGACGACGAAACTCCAGGGGCTGCCCTCCTCGGCCGGACGATGGCCAAATTCCGGACCGGCCTTGTCGAGGCCGCCTTCGATGGCAGCGATCACCGTCTCGATCGGGAAGGCCTTGTCACGGACCACCGGAATCACCTGGGTGTCCCAGAGCTTGGTCACGTAGTCGGCACCGTTGAACTTTTGCTGCTCCGCCTCGGTCTCACTCTGGATCGGCAGGATCTTGCAACCGGCCATGGCCACAGCCAGCAGCCCAGCAACGACGAGACGCCTTGAAAGGCTTGCGCCATTTCGACCGCCAGCAACGGCGAACGGCTGGTTATCGGCCGCGCTGGCAAAAGGCCGACGCGACTCAGCATGATCTGGCATGCTCATCCTCCCTGGGTCGTCGGGATCTCCTCCCGGACCTTATGTTTCGATTATTTTCGTTTTCTATCGTTTGTCAACGGATCATTCGCGTCCGTTGACCTCCGATTGGCCCGCCTTGCCATCGAACAAGGCATTTCCGGCTGCTTTTGACCTATTTTTCTGCCGAAATGATCATTCTCAGCGAGAAATGTCCTTCCCAGGCCAAAGGTAACGGCTCATCCAGGACCAGTTAGACAAAAGTCGATAGCAATCGAAAGGTAGCACTCGCTTCTTTGCCTCGCCAGGGGCGAGAGAAGGCACGTCTGGCATTCGGATGGAACAAGAAATTCGGCACCGCTCGGCGCAACGCAAACAAAGCGCGGGCCGCCGCCACAGGGTGGCTCGCTATCAAGACTGCCTTCGGAGAAGCCGGAATCAGGTGGCGACGATCAGTTCGATGCCACGACGCTCGAATTCCTTGGCGTCGCTGTCGGCGATGCCGTCGTCGGTGATGAAGGAATGAATGACATCGAGATTGCCGAGCCGCGTAAACGAGGTCCGATTGATCTTGGAGGAATCAGCGACGAGATAGACGTGGGCGGCCGCCTTGATCATCGCCTCCTTGAGCTGCAGATCGGCGAAGCTCGGGTAGGTAAGGCCGGCGTCGATCGACACGCCGGCGGTTGCCAGAAACAGCTTCGAAGCGAAGATATTGCGGAAATATTCCACCGATTTATCGCCGGACAGCGACAGCGTCGGGGCCTTGAACTGCCCGCCGGGCATGTGCACGGCATAGCCGGGAACGGCGCCGAGAATGATGGCGATGTTGAGCGCGTTGGTGATAACCGTCAGGTTCTCGCGGGTCGTCAGCCGCTGGGCGATTTCGGTGGTGGTGGAGCCGGCATCGAGAATGATGGTCTCGTTGTTGCGCACCAGCGTTGCCGCCTTGGCGCCGATCTTGCGCTTGCGGTCCATGTTCTCGATGTGCTGCAGCGACATGGTGCCGACCTGCTGCTGCACCGTCTTGAGATAGGCACCGCCATGCTCGCGCAGGATATGCCCCTCCTGCTCGAGCCGCTCGAGATCCTGACGGATGGTGGCTTCCGATACCTTAAAAGCCTGCGACAGTTCGCGCACGCGGGCGCTGCCCTCTTCCTGCAACCATTCGAGAATCTTCATGCGCCGAGGCTCGGCGAGCAGGCCAGTAAAAGCGGGGGCTTCCGCCGCTGCGGCGGCGCGCTTGCCACTCGAGCCCACGTCCGTTCCGCTACCATTCGATGAATCTATCGCCATGGGGACCTTCGCTTTCTTGCGATCCTTATAGCTCCGATTTTGATCGGTCGGCCACGTCTTTTTGCCGCCTCGGGCCAATGGAAGCCGCATAAACCCTCGATCCGCAGCCGTTCATGGCAAAAACCCTATTGACAAAACGCCCCCTAAAAAACATCATCAAACGAAAGAAAGCGATAAAAATCGAAAACTGAATTCATGTCGGCGGAGAACTCCAGCCGATGGGAGGATGGAATATGACGGATAAGTTCAAGCGCGAAGTGACCCTGGGCCTGGTGGTCGGCAGCCGGCAGTTCTTCAACGGCGCTCCCTGCCTCAAGGCGCGCAACGACCTCGAAGCGCAGGCGGCGCACCTCGGCATCCGCACGCTGATACCGCCTGTCGACGCCACGGTGAATGGCGCGGTACAATCCCGCGACGACGCCAAGCTCTACGGCCGTTTCTTCGCCGCCCACAAGGAAGAGATCGATGGCCTCGTCATCTCGCTCGCCAACTTCGGCGATGAGATCGCCATCATCGAGATGGTGATGGCCGCCAGCCTCGGCGTGCCGATCCTGTTGCAGGCCTGCAACGACGAGTTCGACAAGGTCGACGTCAAGAGCCGCCGCGACGCCTTCTGCGGCAAGATCTCGGTCGCCAACAACTTCTACAATTACGGCATCCCGTTCACCGAGACGACCAGCCATACCTCAGACCTCGACGGCGAGGAATTCGGCAACGATCTCGACGCCTTTGCTCGCGTCTGCCGCACGGTACGCGGCCTCAGCCATGCGCGCATCGGCGCCATCGGCGCCCGCACCGCGCCGTTCCAGACCATGCGCTATTCGGAGAAGCTGCTGCAGGCGATGGGCGTCACCGTGGTGCCGGTCGACCTTTCGGAGATCATCGGTCGCGCCAAGGCGATCGACGACAACGCGGCCAGCGTGAAAGACAAGCTGGCGGCCATCGGCGGCTACGGCAAGATCGACGCCCATATCCGGCCGGAGCAGGTGCTGAAGCAGGCCAAGTGGGGCATCGCCATCGACGAGTGGATGGGCGAGAACGACTGCGACGCCTCGGCGATCCAGTGCTGGCGGTCGCTGCAGGACAACTATGGCTGCGCCACCTGCCTCTCCATGAGCATGATGGGCGAAAAGCTGATGCCGAGCGCCTGCGAGGTAGACGTGCTCGGCACGCTCTCGATGTACGCGCTGACGCTGGCCGCCGGCCAGCCGGCCGCCATTCTCGACTGGAACAACAACTACCGCTACGACCCCGACAAGTGCGTCGGCACCCACTGCGGCAACTATCCAAAGAGCTTCTTCGGCGACACGCCCAACATCGGCGAACTCGACGTGCTCGGTGAGACCATCGGCCGCGACAAGTGCTTCGGCGCCGTCAAAGGCAAGGTGAAGGCGGGGCCAATGAGCTTCCTGCGCTTTTCCTCCGACGACCTCAACGCCACCATCAAGGCCTACGTCGGTGACGGCGCCTTCACCGACGATCCCTATGGCATGGACGGCGGCATCGCCGTGATCCAGGTCGAGAAGCTCAGGCAGCTCCTGAAGGTGGTGACGCAGAACGGCTTCGAACATCACGTCGCCATGGTGCGTGGCCAAGTGGCCGGCATCGTCGAGGAAGCGGTCAGCCGCTACCTGAAGCTGCCCATCTACCATCACAACGGCGAGGCCGTGCCGACGCTCGGTCTCAAGGCCTTCCGTTGACGGCCGACCGGCTGCAACCCGGAGAACGTAAAATGTCTCTTTCAACCGCTCCGGCGCCGGTTTCCGGCGCCGACAGGATCGCCATGGTCCGCGCTCGGGCGCTCGCCATCCGCCGCAGCGCCTTCACCATGGTCCACGATGCCGGGCTCGGTCATCCAGGCGGCGACTTCTCGGCAGCCGACATCCTGGCGACCCTGTATTTCGGCGTCATGCGCTATGACACCAAAGAGCCGCGCCACCCGGATCGCGACCGTTTCATCATGAGCAAGGGGCATTGCACCGGTGCCTTCTATTCGGTGCTGGCCCAGGCCGGCTTCTTCCCGGAAGCCGATCTCAAGACCTACATGAAACCGCTGTCGAAGCTGAACGGTCACCCTAACCGCAACTACCTGCCAGGTATCGAGACCAACACCGGACCGCTTGGCCACGGCCTGCCGGTTGCCGTCGGCATCGCCATCGCCGGCAAGCTTTCGGCCAAGGATTATCGCACCTTCGTACTGACCGGCGACGGTGAGCTGCAGGAGGGCTCCAACTGGGAGGCCGCCATGGCGGCCAGCCACCACAAGCTCAACCGTCTCACCGTCATCGTCGACCGCAACCGCCTGCAGCAGGGCGCCGATCCGGCGAGCCGCGACAAACCGCTTTGCGTGATCGCCAACACCATCAAGGGCAAGGGCGTTTCCTTCATGGAGGATAACGTTTCCTGGCATCACGGCGTTCCCAATGCCGAACAGTTCGCCCAGGCGATGAAGGAGCTCATCTGATGTCGGCCGCCACTCATTCCGCTTCCAGGCCCAACGAGGGCCTTTACGACTGCCGCGACGCCTTCTCGAAGACGCTCGAGGCGCTGGCCGAGGCGAACGACCGGGTGGTCGCCGTCGTCAACGACAGCGTCGGCTCGTCCAAGCTCGGCGGCTTCAAGAAGCGCTGGCCGGAGCGCCTCGTCAACGTCGGCATCGCCGAACAGAACATGGTCGGCGTCGGCGCCGGCTTGGCCAATGGCGGCCGCATCCCCTTCGTCTCCTGCGCCTCCTGCTTCTTGACCGGGCGGGCGCTGGAACAGGTGAAGGCGGACGTCGCCTATTCCAACACCAACGTCAAGCTCTGCGGCCAGTCGCCCGGCATCGGCTATGGCGAGCTTGGACCAACGCACCATTCGATCGAGGATCTCGCCTGGCTGAGGCCGCTGGCCAACCTCCTCGTCATCGTACCGTCCGACCCTTGGGAAACCGAGCAAGCCATGTGCTTTGCCGCCGCTTATGAGGGGCCGGTGTTCATCCGCGTCAGCCGCTATCCGGTGCCGGCGCTTCAGCACAAGCTCGACCGCATCGAACCGGGCAAGGCCGAGGTGATGCGCGGCGGCGACGACGTTGCCATCCTTGCCAACGGCGTCATGCTGCACAAGGCGCTGCAGGCGGCCGACGTGCTGGCCGAACAGGGCGTGTCGGCGCGCGTCGTCAACATGGCCTGGATGAATCCGCTCGACATCGAGGCAATCATCGACGCCGCCGGCACCGGCGCCGTCGTCACCGTCGAGGAGGCCAGCGTGCGCGGCGGTCTCGGCGGCGCGGTGGCCGAAACGCTGGCGCTCCACCGGCCCGTGCCGATGGAAATGCTGGGCTTCCCAGGCTTTGCCCCCACCGGAACCGTCGATTTCCTGTTCGACTATTTCGGGCTGAGTGCTGCCGGCATATCCTCCGCCGCGTTGAAAGCGATCAGTCGCAAGGGGTGATGATGGACAAGGCGCTCGTCCTGGCCATCGACCAGGGAACGACCAACACCAAGGCGCTGCTCGTCGATCGGTCGGGAGCAGTCATCGCCGCCGCCTCTAGGCCGATGACCGTCGATTACCCGGAGCCCGGCTGGGCGGAGCAGTCGGCCGAGGCCATCTGGACGGCAGTCAAGGCCGTGATCGATGAGTTGGCCGCCCATCCACGGGCGTCCGAAGTGGTGGCTCTCGCCGTCTCCAACCAGCGAGAGTCGATCGTCGTCTGGGATGCCGCCACAGGTAAGCCGCTGGCGCCCTGCATCATCTGGCAGTGTCGCCGGACGGCTTCGGCCTGCGAGGCGCTGATTGCCGCCGGCCATGGTGAGTTCGTCGAGGCGCGAACCGGCCTTGGCATCAACCCGCTGTTCCCGGCAAGCAAGATCGCCTGGATTCTGGACCGCATTCCTGACGGGCGGGCACGGGCGACGGCCGGTACCATTCGGGCGGGCACCATCGACAGCTGGCTGCTGTGGAACTTCACCGGCGGCGAGACACACGCCACCGATCATTCGAACGCCAGTCGCACGCAGCTTTTCGACACCGAGACGCTTGTCTGGAATGACGACCTCTGTGCCCTGTTCGGCGTGCCCACGGCGATGCTGGCCGAGGTCAAGTCTTCCGACAGTCGGTTTGGCGAGACGGTCGTCGGCACGACGGCCCTGCCGGCCGGCATTCCCATCCACGGCATGATGGGCGACTCGCACGCCGCGCTGTTCGGCCATGGCGTGCGCGAGGCGGGCACCGTCAAGGCGACCTATGGCACCGGCACGTCATTGATGTCGCTGGTGCCGCAACGGGTTCGATCGCGTCATGGGCTTTCGGGCACCATCGCCTGGAGCCTCGGGGGGCGTGTTTGGCATGCTCTTGAGGGTAATATTTCGGTCTCCGGCCAAACCGTCGCCTTCATGGCCTCGTTGCTTGGATTGAAGGATGCCAGCGCTCTCGCCGATCTCGCGATGACCGTGCCGTCCAGCAATGGCGTTGCTTTCGTGCCGGCACTGGTCGGTCTCGGCGCGCCACATTGGCGCAACGATGTGCGTGGCGAAATCTCCGGTCTGACGCTCGGCACGCAGCCGGCGCATCTGGCGCGCGCCGCCATCGAGGCTGTGGCCTTCCAGGTGGCCGACGTGTTCGCGGCGATGGAGGCTGATATCGGGGCGGCGCTGTCCGGTCTGTCGGTCGACGGCGGTGCCTCGCGCAACGACTTCCTGATGCAGTTCCAGGCCGACATTCTCGGCCGACCGCTTCGCCGGGGCAAATTCCCGGAGGTAAGCGCCCTCGGTGCCGCCTCGGTGGCCTTCCACGGCCTCGGCCTTGCCATGACTGGCAGCGGCGAAGGGCAAACGCTGTTCACACCCGCCATGCCGGGCGAGGCGCGCGAGGCGCATCTCGCCGGTTGGCGCAAGGCTGTCGGCCATCTTCTGGGCTGATGGGCTGAGGCTTATACGTTGTACGAAATGAGGGCGGCGGAGTGATTCACAGGATCACTCCGCCGCCCTTTTGCTGCCGACCTGGGGGCGCCCCACGATGATCGAAGTGAATCCAAGCGTCAGCTTTTAGTCTAGTCATCGACAGGCTTCCGCTGCGCGGTCTCCTCACCCCAGCCGCGCTTAAGCCATCGAAATCCAATGCCGTCAAAGACATGGCCGGATGCCGGCTTACCAGAACAGCGGTTCGCTGCATTGACTTGAGAAAATGTTTTCTCACGTTGACTTCGTCCTAGAGAAAAGGTTTTCTCAGCCTCAAGGAGCAGGGAGGGAAAACTGAGCACCATCGGCGGCAAGCGTGGGCGCCTCACCATCCACACCGTGGCAGCGCTGGCGGGCGTGTCGATCTCGACCGCGTCGAAGGCGCTCAACGGCAGCGGCCGGATGAGCGAGGAAACGCGGGAGCGGGTGAAGAAGGTGGCGTTGGAGGTCGGCTTCCGGCCAAACGCGCTGGCACGGGGCTTGATCACCAAGCGCAGCTTCACCATCGGCCTGTTGACCAACGATACCTACGGCCGTTTCACCCTGCCGGTGATGGCCGGCATATCCGAGGAATTGGTGGGACACGGCGTCTCCGTCTTCCTGTGCGCCATCGAGGACGATCCGGAACGGGCGCGGGTTCACGTCGACGCCATGCTCGACAAGAGCGTCGATGGCATTATCGCCTCCGGCAAGCGCCTTGATCGGCAACTGCCGGTCGATCTCTCCGGCCTTGCCGTGCCGGTGGTCTACGCTTTCACCAAGGGGCCCGTCGATGGAGTGACGCTCCGCTCCGACGACGAACAGGGCGCCCGATTGGCGGTCCGCTGCTTGATCGACGCCGGCTGCCGGCGGATCGTTCACATCAGTGGACCCAAGACATTTCAATCGGTGCGCGAGCGCGCCGATGCCTACCGCGCCACCAACGATGGGCCGCCGGAAGTGTTCCACGGCGTCTGGTCGGAAGCCTGGGGGCACGAAGCGGTGGCGCAGCTTTGGGAACGCAGTGGCGACAAGCCCGACGGCATCTTCTGCGGCAACGACCAGATCGCCCGCGGCGTCGTCGACGACCTGCGTGAGCGCGGCGTCCGAGTGCCCGAAGATGTAGCCGTCGTCGGCTTCGACAATTGGGAAATCGTGGCGGCGCAGACCCGTCCGCCACTGACGACGGTGGACATGAATCTCAGGACGCTCGGCCGGGAGGCCGGTCGACTGATCCTGGCGATGTCGGAAGGCCGCGAAGTGCAGTCCGGTATTCGCAAGCTGCCGTGCTCGCTGGTGGTCCGCCAGTCTTGCCGGGGGCTAGAGCCCCCGGTCTGAAGCCATGGATTTTGCGGGAAGAGGAACCCGCTTTGGAGGAGAGAGCAATGAAAATCAGCAAGCTGCTGGCCGCGGCCAGCCTCGTCACG
>JAGSYV010000048.1 GCA_018262505.1 Pseudomonadota bacterium | reverse complement strand
ACCGGCAATTTCGGTCCGCAACATCCACAAGTCCTTCGGCCAGCACGAGGTTCTGCGCGGCATTTCGCTCGATGCCCAAGATGGCGACGTGATCTCCATTCTGGGCGCCTCCGGCTCCGGCAAGAGCACCTTCCTGCGCTGCATCAACCTTCTGGAGACGCCGGACGAGGGCGAAATCACCGTGGCGGGCGAAGCCATCGCCATGAAGCGGAACCGGGCGGGATCGCTGGTGCCGGCCGACCGCAAGCAGGTCGACCGGATCCGCTCCGAGCTCGCCATGGTGTTCCAGAGCTTCAATCTCTGGTCCCACATGACGGTGCTGCAGAACCTGATCGAGGGGCCGGTGCACGTCCTGAAGCGTCCGAAGGCCGAGTGCATCGCGGAAGCGGAGGCGCTGCTCGAAAAAGTCGGCCTTGCCGAGCGGCGCAACTATTATCCCGCCCACCTCTCCGGCGGTCAGCAACAGCGTGCCGCCATCGCCCGGGCGCTGGCCATGCAGCCGAAGGCGCTGCTATTTGACGAACCCACCTCGGCGCTCGATCCGGAACTGGTGGGCGAAGTGCTGAAGGTCATGCGGGCGCTTGCCGAGGAAGGGCGGACCATGCTGGTGGTCACCCATGAGATGGCCTTCGCCCGCAACGTCTCGGATCGGGTGATGTTCCTGCACGAGGGCATCGTTGAGGCAGACGGCGCGCCGGAGGACATCTTCACCAACTCCGATTCCGAGCGCTTCCGCCAGTTCATTGGTAACTTCCAGGCCTGAGGACGGCATGCCTGAGAACATCAAGACTGGCATCGTCGTCGATACCCATCTCGGCTGGCGCGACGTCGCAGCCGTTGCCGAGGGCGCTCGTCTCCAGCTTTCCGAAGCGGCCAAACGGCGCATCATCGATGCCCGTGCCGTTGTCGAAGCGATCGTCGACCGCGGCATTCGCGCCTATGGCGTCAATACCGGCGTTGGCGCTCTCTGCGACGTGGTGGTCGATCGGCCGCTGCAACGGCAGCTCTCACACAACATCCTGATGAGCCACGCCACCGGGATCGGCGCGCCGCTTGGCGTCGTCGAGACACGAGCGATTATGGCGACGGCAGTCAGCAACTATGCGCTTGGCTATTCCGGTGTCAGGCTGGAGGTGGTCGAGGCGCTGGCCGGACTGCTCAACGCCGACGTGACGCCACTGGTGCCGGCCAAGGGATCGGTCGGATACCTGAGCCATATGGCGCATATCGCCCTCGTGCTGATCGGCTCTGGTCGGGCGCGGGTAGGAGACAAGATCGTCGGAGGAGCCGAAGCACTCGCGGCGGCCGGTCTTGCCCCGCAGGAACTGGGTGCCAAGGAAGGGCTGTCACTGGTCAATGGCATTCCCTGCGCCACCGGTTTGGCATCGCTGGCTTTGAAGCGATCCGAGCAACTCCTCGACTGGGCCGATGCCACCGCCGCGCTGACCATCGAGGCGCTGATGGGCAATCCGGCGGCCTTCGATCCGGTGGCGCTGTCACTTCGGGCGTCGCCCTCGCTTCAGACGGTCGGTGCCGCATTGCGCGACCGGCTTGCCGGGAGCGGCATTATCGCTGCCGGAGCCGGTCGCAAGACACAGGACGCCTTGTCTCTGCGGGCGGTGCCGCACGTGCATGGCGCGGCGCGTGACGCCTTTGCCTCCGCCGCCGACGTGGTGGCGCGGGAACTGGCGTCGGTGTCGGACAACCCCGCCATCGTCGGCACGCCGGAAGCCCCCGGCGTTCATTCGGAAGCACACGCCGTCGGTGCCGCCGTGGGCCTCGCGCTTGACCAGTTGGCAGTCGCGGTTGCCGAGGTGGCAGCGATGGCCGAGCGACGCCTCGACCGTCTGGTCAATCCGCTGGTCAGCGGGTTGCCGGCCTTCCTCGCCGCCGACAGCGGCGTCAGCTCTGGTTTCATGATCGCCCAATATGCGGCGGTATCGCTGGTCAACGAAAACCGGCGCCTGTCGCTTCCAGCTAGCCTCGACGGTGGCATCACTTCGGCGCTGCAGGAGGATCACCTCAGCCACGCGACGCCGGCGTCGTTGAAGGCGCTGACGGTGATCGAAAATGCCGAGGCTATCCTCGGAATCGAGCTCTTGGCGGCAGGTCAGGCGCATGAATTTCGGCATGAAGGACGTGCGCCCGGCACAGAGCGCCTCTATCGTCAGATACGCGGCATCGTTCCAAGCTATGCCGACGATCGTCCCCTCGCGGATGACATGGCTTCGTCAGCTGATCTGATAAGGGCGAATTCGCCAGCCTGAATTTCACAATGGCCTGCTATTGCGCAGGCCGATGTGCCGTATGAGAAAAATTAAATAATACATTGAAATATAACAACTTAATATTGTTCTTAATGTATTGAATCCGTCTCGTATGAAGCTTCCTTCGTGTAGTGATTCATGTGCATTCGGAATATGAATCATGCTGCTTCATGTTGTGAATCACGGTGAGCGCGTTGTGCGTGGCCAATGCATATCTGCGAGTGACTCGCAAAAACACCAAGGATGCTATTGACAGGCACCCCCTAAATGTTGAAAGCAATAGTCATCTTATTGATCGGCAGGAGACTGGGGTGCTTGCGCCATTTCTTATCATGCTGCGCGAGGGCATAGAGGCCGCGCTGGTGACCGGAATCATCGCGAGCTATCTCAAGCAGACGGGGCGGGGCGCTTTCCTGCCGGTGGTTTGGGTCGGTGTGCTTCTCGCCGTTGCGCTGTCGTTGTTCGCCGGCGCCGTCCTTCAGCTGATGGCCGCCGAGTTTCCTCAGAAGGCGCAGGAGCTGTTCGAGGCGATCATCGGCTTTGTGGCAGTGATCGTTCTGGTCAGTATGGTGTTCTGGATGCGGCGTGCCGCCCGTTCGATCAAGGGCGAACTGCACGGGGCGATCGATGCTGCCATGCGGGCGCCTAAGGGCGCCACCTGGGCGCTGATCGGCATGACCTTCTTTGCGGTGGGACGCGAAGGACTCGAATCCGTTTTCTTTCTGCTCGCCGTTTTTCAGCAAAGCCCGGGCGCCGCGGCGCCGGTCGGGGCTCTCCTCGGTCTGCTGGTTGCTGTCGCTCTGGGTTATGCGCTCTATCGCGGTGGTATCCGCCTCGATCTCAGGCGCTTCTTCCGCTGGACGGGCATCTTCATTCTGGTCGTTGCGGCCGGGCTTGCCGCCGCCAGCCTGCGCAGCTTGCATGAGGCAGGCATCTGGAACCTCCTCCAGGCGCGCGTCTACGATCTATCCGACACGCTGCCGGTGTCGAGCGTCCTCGGCACCATTCTGTCCGGCGTGTTCAACTATCAGGAAGCGCCGACGATCGGCGAGGCGGGACTGTATGTCGTCCTCCTCGTCGTGACGCTGACGCTGTTTCTGAAACCCGAACGAGCGGCCTTTTTCAGGCCGGCGGTGAGCGAGAGCGAGAAGGGGTAACAATGTCTTCGCCTGATCCGCAACGCGCCGGCGTCCCGTCGTCGCGACTGATAACGGCTGCCCTCTTGGGAGCGGGCGTGTTGGCGCTCGCCGCTGGCGGCGCGTTCTATCTGGCCTCGCAGAAGGCATCACGGCCGGTCGAGGCGGGTGCCATTGCCGTTCGCGTCGGTGACAAGACCTGCGAGCCCATGAACCTGACGGTGCCGGCTGGCCGCAACGTGTTCGAGATCGAGAATGCCTCGAACCGGCCGCTCGAATGGGAAATCCTCGATGGCGTGATGGTCATCGAGGAGCGCGAGAATATCGCCCCCGGTTTCCGGCGCGCCTCAAGCCCGGTGTCTACGACATCACCTGCGGTCTTTTGTCGAATCCGCGCGGCAAACTGACGGTAACCGCCTCTGCGCACTCGGACGCCGAGAAGGCAAAGCCGCCGCTCAAGGCTTTCATTGGCCCGCTGTCGGAATACAAGGTCTACCTCGCCCTGCAGTCGGGACAGTTGATCCAGGCGACAAAGGCGCTCGCGACGGCGGTGGAGGCGGGCGACCTCGCCGCCGGGCGTACCGCCTATGGGGCAGCCCGGACCGCTTACCGGCACGTCGAGGCGGTGAGTGGTCGCATCGCCGATATCGAAAATGCCATCGATCCGGTGGCCGCTTATCTCGCGGGCCGCGAGCAGGATCCGGCCTTCACCGGCTTCCATCGCGTGGAGTTCGGCTTGTGGCGGCAGAGCGTGACCACCAACCTCAAGCCGATCGCCGACAAGCTGGCCGCCGACACGATAGCCCTCCGGGACCGCCTCAAGGCCGTGAAGTTCGCGCCGGCCGATCTTGCCGGCAATGCGGCGCGCGAGGTACGCCGGCTCGCCGAGGGGCCGGTGATCTCCGGCGACAGTCTTTATGCTGGCGACGACCTCGCCGAATTCGTCGCCGCTGTCGACGGGATCGAGAAGCCGGTGTCGCTGTTGCTGCCCCTTGCTACCGAGTCGTCACCCGACGTGGCCAAGGCGGTGAATGATGCCTTCGCGGCGGCGAGGGCCGAAATCGGTAGGCTCGCCGGATCAGGCCCCGCGCCTGTCCTCTATTCCGAGGTGCCACCTGACGCCCGCAAGGCGCTCTCTGCCACGTTCGTCGCGCTCGCTGGCGCCATCGACCGGATCAATCCGGCGCTTGGGTTGGAGTAAGAAGAATGCTCGATCCGAAGGATCTCCGCCGTCCCTCCCTCTCTCTCGATCGCCGCCGGTTGCTGAAGGGGCTCGGCGCCACGGCAATCGGCGGTTCGTTCGCCGGTGTCGCCAAGGCTGAAACCTTACATCACTCGGTCGCCGATGCCCCGGTCGCCAACGCGACGAACCAGATCGACAGCGTTCCCTGTCTCGGCGTTCATCAAGCTGGCATCGTCAATGCACGCCCGGCCAATGGCATGGTGGCGAGCTTCGACGTGTTGGCCAAGGACGCCGGCGAGCTCGAGACGCTGTTTCGTGACCTGACGGCGCGTATCGCCTTCCTCACTGTGGGCGGCCCGGTGCCCGTACTCGACCCAAAGCTGCCCCCCGCCGACTCCGGTCTGCTGGGGCCGATGGTGCGGCCCGATAACCTGACGATCACCGTGTCGCTTGGCGCCTCGCTGTTCGACGAACGGCCGTGGCTCGCCCCCTTGAAGCCGAAGCATCTTCAGCGGATGACGCGTTTCTCCAATGATGCGCTCGACGCCGAAATCTGCCACGGCGACCTGACGGTTCAGATCTGCGCCAACACACAGGACACGACGATCCACGCGCTCCGGGACATCATCAAGGCATCGAGCCGCCAGATGATCCTGAAGTGGAAGCAGGAAGGCAACGTGCCGGTAATTACGCCGGGGCCGGATGGCCGCGCCGAGAGCGCCCGCAATTTCCTCGGATTCCGCGACGGTACCGCCAATCCCAACTCGTCGGATGCCACCGAGATGGATCGCGTGGTCTGGGTGGGACCGGAGGATGGCGAGCCTGTCTGGGCAGTGGGCGGCAGCTACCAGGTGGTTCGCATCATCCGCAACTTCGTCGAACGCTGGGACCGTACGCCATTCGGTGAGCAGGAGCGTATCATCGGCCGCACCAAGATGAGTGGCGCGCCGCTCGATCGCCGGGATGGCCACGAGTTTGACGTGCCTGATTACGCCGCCGATCCCGAGGGCAAAGCAACGCCCTTGGACGCCCACATTCGCCTTGCCAATGCCCGCGACGAGGCCTCGAAAGCGCATACGATCCTGCGGCGACCGTTCAACTACTCCAACGGTGTCACCCGCTCAGGCCAGCTCGACCAGGGGCTGCTGTTCATTTGCTACCAGGCGAACCTCGAACGAGGCTTCATCACCGTGCAGCGCAAGCTCAACGGCGAGCCGCTCGAAGAATATCTCAAGCCGGTTGGCGGCGGCTATTTCTACACGCTTCCCGGAATTCGCGACGCTTCCGATTATCTCGGCAGTTCGCTGATCGCTGCTGCGCGCGGCGCCTGATCTCATAGCCATTTCATAAAGGGAGACCGAAACATGCGTATTTGCGGCCTCGTCGGCGCTACGGCACTGACGCTCATCCTCTCGTCTGGCGCCTTCGCCCAAGAGGCCAGCCTCGATCTCGTTGAGCCGATCGCCGAGTATAAAATCTACGTCTCGGAGCAGGTCGCCAAGCTCGTGGAGGACACCACTGCCTTTACCGCTGCCGTCAAGGCTGGTGAGGTGGACAAGGCCAAGGCTCTGTTCGCGCCGACGCGCGTTTCCTACGAGGCGATCGAGCCGATCGCCGAACTGTTCTCCGACCTCGACGTTTCCATCGACTCGCGTGCCGACGACTATGAGAAGGCCGAGGCGGACCCGGAATTCCCAGGATTCCATCGTATCGAATACGGCCTATGGGAGAAGAATTCGACCGAGGGACTGGCGCCAGTGGCCGACAAGCTGCTCGCCGATGTCAAGGCGCTCGAAGGCCGCATCGCCTCGCTGACCTTCCCGCCCGAGAAGGTGGTCGGTGGGGCCGCCGTGCTGATGGAAGAAGTGGCGGCCACCAAGATTTCCGGCGAGGAAGACCGCTACAGCCATACCGATCTCTGGGACTTCCGCGGCAACTTCGACGGTGCGCGCAAGATTGTCGAGCTGGTGCGGCCGCTGATCGCCGCCAAGGAAGCCGATTTCCTAAAGACGGTGGACGCCAACTTTAACACCGTCGATACGACGCTCGTCAAATACGAGGACGGCGAGGGTTACGTCGCCTATGACAAGCTGTCCGAGGATGATCGCAAGGTGCTGGCGGCGGCGGTCAACACGCTGGCCGAGGACCTGTCGACCCTGCGCGGCAAGCTCGGGCTTGATTGACGTCGGATTTCCGGATTGAGGAAGGCGGCGGTCCATCGAGGCCGCCGTCTTGGTTTGCGGGGCGATCAAGCGGCCTTGATCTTGTCCAACGTGGCCAGCGCTTCGATGCAGGCCGCCGCCGCCTCGCGGCCCTTGTTGGCGGCGTGCAGCCGAGGCAGATCACGCCGGCGTAGCGGCCGTTTTTGGCCAGTGTCTGGGCGAGAAGCGGGATCTCGAACGCGCCTGGTGCCGAGAAGATATCGGCGTCATGCAACGGCACGCCGCGTTGTTCAAGTTCATGGCGCGTGCCGGCAAGCAGACCGCCGGTGACCTCCGGATTGAACTGGCTGACGACGACGGCAAGGCGCGGCGGGGTGGGGGATATTGTCATTGGGTCCTCAGGAGTCATGCTGGCAGAGGCTGTGGCCGAAGCGCTTGCCCTTGGTGGCGAGGTAATTGCGGTTGAACGGATTGGGCGGGATGATCAGCGGCACTTGCCCTGCCACCTCGATGCCATAACCGGTGAGGGCATCGGCCTTGGCCGGATTGTTGGACAGAAGCCGCAGCCGGTCGATGCCGAGCATCTTCAGGATCTGCGCCGCGATCCCGTAGTGGCGGGCATCGGCCGGCAGGCCGAGGGCGGTGTTGGCATCGAGCGTGTCGAGGCCGCCGTCCTGTAGCGCATAGGCGCGGATCTTGTTGGCAAGGCCGATGCCGCGTCCCTCCTGGCCGCGCAGGTAGACCACCACGCCACCCTCCGGATCCTCGGAAATCAGCCGCTGTGCCTCGTGCAGTTGCGGGCCGCAGTCGCAGCGGAGAGAACCGAGCGCGTCGCCGGTCAGGCATTCGGAGTGAACGCGGACGAGCGGTGTCTTGCCTAGGGGACGACGCACGATGGCGAGATGTTCGACGCCGTCGACAAGGCTGCGGAAGGCATGGACCCTCAGCACACCATCGGCGTAAGCCGTCGGCAGGTCGGCGCTCGCCACTTCCTCGACCAGAGGCTCGGTCGCCCAGCGGTGTTCCACCAACTCGGCGATGGTGAGCACGGGAATGTCATGCTCCCTGGCGAATCGGTCGAGTTCCGGCCGTTGGGCCATGTGGCCGCTTTCGCCCATCACCTCGCAGATGACGGCAGCCGGCGACAGCCCGGCGAGACGGACGAGATCGATCGCCCCCTCGGTGTGACCGTTGCGGGCGAGCACACCGCCCTCGGCCGCCCGGAGTGGGAAGACGTGGCCGGGAGAGACGATGGCGCCAGGCGCTACGGCCGGATCGGCGGCGACGCGGATGGTGTGTGCCCGGTCATAGGCCGATATGCCGGTGGTGATGCCTTCGCGTGCCTCGATGGAGACCGTGAAAGCGGTGGAGCGGCGGGCACGGTTCATCGCCACCATCGGCGACAGGCCGAGCCGGTCGATCTGTTCGCCGGTCAGCGCCAGGCAGATCAGGCCGCAGGCCTTCTTGGCCATGAAGGCGATGGCCTCGGGCGTGGCGAACTCGGCGGCCACCACCAGGTCGCCTTCGTTTTCCCGGTCCTCGTCATCGACGAGCAGGACCATGCCACCAGCCTTCAACTGGTTCAGTGCGCGAGATAGGGCTTGCATAGGGCCTCCACATATTTGGCGATGACGTCGACCTCGACATTGATCTCGTCGCCGAGAGCGGCGGCCGACAGGTTGGTGTTGTCCCAGGTGTGCGGGATGATGGTGATGCCGATGTGGGCACCATCCGGTTTCGGTTCGATGGTGTTGATGGTGAGGCTGATGCCGTTCAGCGAGATCGAGCCCTTTTCGACGCAGTAACGGGCGAGCGCGGCGGGTAGATCGAACTCGAGGCGACGGGCATCGCTATCGGGCGTTACCGCGATGAGTGTCGCCTTGCCGTCGACGTGGCCTTGCACCATGTGGCCGGACAGGCGATCGGCAAGCGCCACCGAGCGCTCAAGGTTGACGACTGAACCGGTCGCGAGGCGGCCGAGGTTGGAGCGGGCCAGCGTTTCCGGCGATAGGAAGAAGCGGGCCGTGCCGGCCTCATCCATCTCTGTCACGGTGAGGCAAACGCCGTTGACGGCGATGCTCTCGCCGAGTTCGAGATCGGACCAACCGGTGGGAATGACGCACACCAGCGAGCCGCCGGTGGCTTCGGCCGTTCGGACCGCGACGGTCCGGGCAATGATGCCGGAAAACATGGGTATTCAGCCTTTCTTGTTGTGGTTTCTTGAAATGGTGATGTGGTCGGGGACGCCGGTTCCGAGTTTTCTGATGGCGACGTGCTCGTCCCAGAGGTTGGTCGCGAGGATGGCGGCAGTCAGCCTTGGGCCTGCCTCGACCAGCACCTCATGGACCCCTTCCGTGCCGAGACGGGCGAGCGCCTCGTCGAGGTCGGCGAACAGCATCGGCCGCAGGCCGCGTCTGGTCGCCTCGGTGAGATAGTCGGACGGGACGCGGCCACTGCGGTCGAGGATTGCGAGAATCCGGCTCTTGCCCGGATGGTCGGGGATACGGCGGACGGTAAACTCCGGATTGTCGGCCAGGATGGTGCCGTTGCCAGTGAGGATGGCATCGGCGCGCCGACGAATGCGGTGAGCGAGCGTCAGGGAGGTCTCGGAGGTGAAGGTGCGCTGGCCGGCCGGCGGGATCATCGATCCCGTCTCATCGAGCGCCTGCTTGATGGTGACGAAGGGAAGGCCGGTGGTTACCCACTTGGCGAATGGGGCGATGAGACGCTCGGCCTCGGAGGCGAGACGCGCTCTATCCGGATGGTCAAGTTCTGAGAGGAAACGGACAGAGAGACCGGCGGCTGCCAGACGAGCCGCTCCGCCACCGTCGACGCGTGGATTTGGATCGGTCTCGGCGATCCACACTTCGCGGGCCGGCGTCGCCAGGATCGCCTCGGCACAAGGCGGGGTCCGGCCGTGGTGGTTGCAAGGCTCCAGCGTGACAACGACCGTGTGGATGCTTTCGACAGTGCCGGCCGCCCGGCAGGCGGCGATGGCGCGCGCCTCGGCGTGGAGATCGCCGGCCTTGCGATGCGCCTCGACGGCGAGAACGTTGCCCGCTACGTCAAGCAGAGTGCAACCGACCGGAGGATTGGGAGAGGTGGCACCAGCATAATCGGTCGCAGCGGCAATTGCGCGCGCAAAAGCATCGGCAATGACGTTTGCGGGTAGAGAAGAGCTAGTCAGGTCGTTTAAAGCGCCCATGCGGTCCTCGATCCATCGATCGAACGCACTGGGGGCGTGAGCAAACACCCAAGCACGCACGCCTCCGCACAGGAGGACGCACGTGTGGCGTCAGCCGTTCTCTACCATCCGGACTGTACCGTCGGCCCCGGAATTACACCGGATCTGCTGACCCTGCTCCCGGAAGGGAACAGGCGCTCGCGGGCTGATGCGCTTTCGCGCAATTACCGCCGGTGGGGAATTTCACCCCGCCCCGAGAACGTTCACCGCCATGAAAGGCGGCATCTGAAAGCATAGGCAGGACGATCCCGTCCTGCAAGATCGGATTATTTACGCAGCACGCCGTGCACGCGATCGTGTTCGGCGCGCGTTGCTGCGTTACTTCGCCAAGAAGGCGATTGGCGCCACGAGGTCCTTGCGGATGTCGATCGTCCGATCCTTCGGCAGCATGCCGTTGTCGACCATGAAGGTCTGGTCGGCCTGGAGATTGGCAATATCGGCGGCGGTCAGCGTCGGCGTAAAATCATAGAGCGGCAGCTGGGCCTTGGCGTCCTCAACGGAGATCTTCTGCTCGTCCGCGGCGATCTTCAGAGCTTCGTCGGGCTTGGTGGCCAGGAAGTCGAGCGACTTGCGATGGGTGGCGAGATAGGCCTCGACGAGGTCGGGATGGGCGTCGATGAACTTGCCGGACGCGGCGATCACCGTGGTCGGATGGATGAAGCCCTCGCCAGTGGCGAGCGTCTTGCCGCCGGCCTTCTCGACGGCGATGGCGTTGTTGCCGGCCAGCGTCGCCACGTCGATCTGGCCGGAGAGCAGGGCGGCGCGGGCGGTCGGCAGATCCATGTTGATGTAGTCGACGTCATTGATGGTGAGGCCGGTGGAGGCGAGGGCTGCGGCCAGGAGCTGATGCAGCGTCGTTCCCTTGGGGCCGGCGATCTTCTTGCCCTTGAGATCGGCGAGCGTCGCCGGACCATCGGCGCGGGTCATCAGCGCGAAGGCCTTGGGCGAGCGCGAGTAGACGGCGATGATCCTGACATCGACACCATTAGCCTTGGCGAGGATGGCCGAGGCTCCGCCCAGCACCGACGCGATGTCGATGGCATCGGCGGCGATGGCTTCGGTCTGCTTGGCGCCGGAGGTGATTTCCGGCTGTTCGATCTTGATGCCCTTGGCGCCGAAGTCGGCCTCCAGAATGCCCTCGTGCTTCTCGACGATCGACGGCACGTTGAACGGTGCCGTGACATAGGTGACGCGCAGCGTCCCGGGATCGGCAGCGAACGCTGGCGACAAAGTACTGGCGACGCACGCGGTAGCGAGCGCGAGGCGGATGAACGGCTTCATTGTTTCCTCCTTGAATGGATTGTTTGGGTGACCGGATCGGTGCCGCCGACGAGGCGGGCAAGGATGCTGCGGCGATGGTCGACCACCGCCGGATCGGTTGCCTCGCGGGGAAATGGCAGGTCGACGGTGACGCGGCCGACGACGCGGCCGGCTTCCATCTCGACCACACTTTCGCTGAGCAACACGGCCTCTTCGACGTCATGGGTGACGAGGACCACGGTGGGGCGGCGCGCGCTCCAGATGTCGATCAGGACGCGTTGCAGGCTGCGGCGGGTGAAGGCGTCGAGGGCGGAGAAGGGCTCGTCGAGAAGCAGAATGTCGGGCTGCTGTGCCAGGGCGCGGGCGATGGCAACGCGCTGCGCCATGCCGCCGGAAAGCTGGACGGGCAGGGCGCGCCGTGCTTCCGCGAGGCCGACCAGCGTCAGTGCCTCATCGACACGGGCGGCAATGTCGACGTCGCTGAGCCGGCCCTTCAGCGGAAAGGCAACGTTGGCGGCGACGTCAAGCCAGGGCATCAGCCGCGCCTCCTGAAAGACGATGCCGACGCTGTGGGATGGCGCGCGTCGGACCTCGCCCGAACTGGGCTCGGTGAGGCCAGCGAGGAGACGGAGCAGGGTGGTCTTGCCGCAGCCAGAACGGCCGACGACGGTGGTGATCGAGCCGGCAGGAAAGAGCTCTCTAACGCCGTCGAGAGCGCGGACGGCACGACCGGCGACGTCGTAATGGCGGCTTGCGTCGATCAGCTCAAGCATGGGTGGCCTCCAGATCGGCGGAGAGCCAAGGGAAGGCACGGCTGACGGCGAGGCGGAGCACGAGGTCGGACAGGAGGCCGATGGCGCCGATGACCAGGATGCCGGCCAGTACAATATCGGTGCGGGCGAGGTTTTCGGCGTCGATGATCATGTAGCCGAGGCCGGCCGACGAGGCGATCAGCTCGGCGCCGACCAGCGCTCGCCAGCTGTAGCCGAGACTGATGCGAAGCCCCACCACCAGTTCCGGCAGCGCCGACGGCAATACGATGCGTGTCAGGATCTCGCGGCGCGTGAGGCCGGCGACGCGGCCGACCTCGATCAGCTTCGGATCGACGCCGGCAATGCCGCCGCGAAAGCCGAGGAATACCGGGAAGAACGAGGCGAGCACGATGATGCCGAGCTTCTGCGCCTCACCAATGCCGAGCCAGAGGATCAGCAGCGGAATCAAGGCGAGCGGCGGTACTTGTCGGATGAATTCGAGCAGCGGATCGAGTACGACGCGGGCCAGCCGGCTCGCCGACATCAGCACGGCAAGTGGCAGCGCCAGCGCCACTGACAGCGCGAAGCCGAGCAGCACACGCTGGAGGCTGATCAGTGTGTGCTTTAGAAGGATGCCCGAGACCGCCAGATCGGAAAGAGCGGCCACCACTGCCGAAGGCGCCGGCAGCAGATAGGCATTGGTCCATCCCGCCCGACCGGCCAACCACCAGATCATGGCGACGGCGGCAAAGACGGCGGTGGGAGCGAGGAAGCGACGAGCTGGCATGGCGGCTGTTATACGTCCAAAGTCTAGGCTGTCGAGCGTTATGAGGAAATGCTGAGAATGCAAATCATAAATGGTTTCAGATGCTTGTAATAAGCGTTATACCGTACCGATCCTTTGCCTTGGGGCGCGGATGCTAGATGATCGTCACTGCCTTCGACTGTTCCGATCCGATGACAGTAGCGGCACGGTTTCGCCCGCTGAGGCATTTTGCCTTTCTCGATAGCGCGCTCGCCGGTTCGGTTTTCAGTCGCCATGCCTTTCTCGCCGCCGATCCTTTCGCGACACTCCGCGTTGTCGGCGGGCGGATGTTCTGGAACGACGAAGAAATTGTGCCGCAACCGGCTGATCCTCGGTCGCCTGGCCGTCGGGCGCTGGCAGAGCTTGCGCGCCGTCTGGCGCTTTATCGGCAAGAGCCAGTCGCTGGATTGCCGCCGTTTCAGGGCGGTGCCATCGGCCATGTCGCCTACGAGTTCGGCCGCCTGCTCGAACGCTTGCCGTTAACGCCGGCGCCGACGGACGGCATTGCCGAACTGGAGATGCATTTCTACGACGTCGTCGTCGCCTGCGATCTCATCGATAACAGGGCTCACCTCATCTCCACCGGCTGGCCGGAATCCGAGCCAAACAAGCGGGAGAGGAGGGCACGGCAACGGGCTGAGCGGTTTATGGCGCTGATCGAAGGACCGGTGCCCCCCGAGGTGCCGTTTGCCGGCCTCACTGCTCCTGCGTTCAGGGCCAATTTCGATCGTGCCGATTACGAGGCGGCCGTGGCACGGACCCGAGACTACATTCTCGCTGGCGACATCTTCCAGGCCAACATTACCCGTCGGATCGAAGTTGATCTGCCGGCCGGCTTTGATGCGTGGGGCTTTTATCGGACGCTGCGGGCTGCCAACCCGGCTCCCTTTGCCGCCTTTCTCGATCATGGCGACGTGCAGATTGCCTCCTCCTCGCCGGAGCGGCTGATCGAGGTGCGGGGCCGTCATGTAGAAGCGCGACCGATCAAGGGCACGGCGCCGCGCGCCGCCGACCAGGCTGAGGACGCCGCTCACGCGGCGGAGCTCGCCGCTTCGGAGAAGGACCGAGCGGAGAACGTGATGATCGTCGATCTCCTGCGTTCCGATCTTTCGGCGGTCTGCAAACCGCATACGGTGAAGGTGCCCAGCCTCTGCGCGGTCGAAACCTATGCTTCCCTGCATCATCTCGTATCGACCGTGACGGGTGAACTCGCCGATGGCAGGACGGCGATGGACGCGCTTGGCGCCGTCTTCCCCGGTGGCTCGATCACCGGCGCGCCAAAGATCCGGGCCATGGAGATCATTGCCGAACTGGAGAAGGTGCCGCGCGACGTCTACTGCGGGGCGATTGGCTATCTCGGGTTTGACGGCTCGGCCGATTTCAACATCGCCATCCGCACGGCAACACTTAACGGTAACAGGGCGTCGCTTGGTGCTGGCGGCGGCATCACACTCTTGTCCGATCCGGCGGCCGAATTCGACGAGGCCGAGCTGAAGGCGGGGCGATTGCTTGACGCTTTCCGGAGGTCGGCATGATCGTTGTTCTTGACAATTACGACAGCTTCGTCGGCAACGTCGCCCGCTATCTCGTTGAACTCGGCGAGGAGGTGAAGGTGTTGCGCAACGACGCGGTCGACGTGTCAGGCCTTGCAACGATCGGTGCCGAAGCCCTGGTCATCAGCCCTGGTCCTTGTGGACCTGGCGAAGCGGGCGTTTCCACCGAAGCGGTGCGCACGCTGTCAGGCCGCCTGCCAATCCTCGGCATCTGCCTCGGCCACCAATGCATCGGTGCCGCCTTTGGCGCGCACATCGTTCAAGCACGGGAACCGATGCACGGTCGATCCTCCAGGATTGTTCATGATGGAAGCGGCCTGTTTGCTGGGCTGCCAAATCCGCTACAGGTTGGCCGTTATCATTCGCTAGCCGTTGAGGTGACCAAAGACACGCCGCTCCGTGTGACGGCGCGCACCGAGGGCGGCGACGTCATGGCCGTCGAGCATACGGAGCATCCGACCTTTGGCGTGCAGTTTCATCCCGAAAGCGTGCTGACCGAAGGCGGCTATCGGCTGCTCGCCAACTTTCTCGCCCGACTGCCCGGCAGGGAAGGGCGGCTCCCGGCCGCCCCGCTCACTCCATTCTGATCATTCCATGGTCGGCATGATGAAGTCGGCGCCGGCGCGGACGCCGGTCGGCCAGCGGCTCGTCACCGTCTTGAGGCGGGTGTAGAAGCGCACGCCTTCCGAGCCATGCATGTGGTGATCGCCGAACAGCGACGCCTTCCAGCCGCCAAAGGAGTGGAAGGCCATCGGCACCGGGATCGGCACATTGACGCCGACCATGCCGGCCTGGATGTGGCTGGTGAATTCGCGCGCGCTGTCGCCGTCGCGCGTGAAGATGGCGGCGCCGTTGCCGAACTCGTGCTCGTTGATGAGACGGACGGCGGTATTGAAGTCGTCAACGCGGACGATACCGAGCACCGGTCCGAAGATCTCTTCGCGATAGATCTTCATCTCAGTCGTCACGTTGTCGAACAGGGAGGCGCCGATGAAGTAGCCGCTTTCGCTACCGGGACTGACGAAACCACGGCCGTCGAGCACCAGCGTCGCGCCTTCTTCAACGCCGCTGCCGATATAACCGCGCACCTTTTCAAGATGCGGCTTCGACACCAGCGGGCCCATCTCCGACGCCTTGTCGGTGCCGGCACCGATGACGAGCTTCTGCGCCCGTTCCGTCAGCTTTTGCACCAGGGCGTCGGCGGTGCCCTTGCCGATCGGCAGGGCGATGGAAATGGCCATGCAGCGCTCGCCGGCCGAGCCATAGGCGGCACCCATCAGGGCGTCGGCCGCCAGGTCGAGGTCGGCGTCGGGCATGATCACCATATGGTTCTTGGCGCCGCCGAGCGCCTGGCAGCGCTTGCCGTTCTTCGTTGCTGTCTCGTAGATGTAGCGGGCGACCGGCGTCGAGCCGACGAAGCTGATAGCGGCAACGTCGCGATCGTGAAGCAGCGCGTCGACGGCGACCTTGTCGCCATGCACCACCTGGAAGATGCCCTTGGGCAGGCCGGCTTCGGTCAGCCAATCGGCGATCAACAGCGAGGCGCTGGGGCAGCGCTCCGATGGCTTCAGGATGAAAGCGTTGCCGCAGGCGAGCGCCACCGGGAACATCCACATTGGCACCATGACCGGAAAGTTGAATGGCGTGATGCCGGCGACGACGCCGAGCGGCTGGCGCAGCGAGTGGCTGTCGACACCGGTGCCGACGTTTTCCGAAAACTCGCCCTTCAGCAGCTCCGGCGCGGCGATGGCGAATTCCACCACCTCGATGCCGCGCTGGATCTCACCGCGCGCGTCGCTCAGCACCTTGCCGTGCTCGGCGGTGATCACGGCGGCGAGTTCGTCGACACGCTGTTCGAGAATGCCAAGGAAACGGTTGAGGATGCGGGCGCGACGCAAGGGTGTGGTTGCCGCCCAGCGTGGCTGAGCCGCCTTGGCGGCCTTGATGGCCGTGCGTACTTCCGCCTCGCTGGCCAGCGCGACACGCCCTGTTTCAGCGCCCGTTGCCGGATTGAAAACCGGGGCTGAGCGATCCGAACTGGGAGATACGCGTTGCCCGTCGATGAAGTGTCCGATGGTTGTCGTCATTTCACTTATTTTCCTCTGGTTGATGCGATGCTCGATACGCGCTTGAGATGATGAAACACCAACGCGTGTTGCGCGGCAATATGCTGGCACGGGAAACCATTGTGCATTAATGTGAAGACATGGACTGGGATCACTTCCGCGTATTTCTGGCCGTGGCCCGTGGTGGCCAGCTTTCGGCCGCCGCCCGTCGGCTCGGTGTCAACCATACGACGGTGGCGCGCCGTCTCGATGCGTTGGAAGCCGAACTCGGCGCGGCTCTGTTCGAGCGACGGCCATCGGGCTGCGTGCTGACCGAAGCAGGCGAACGTTTGATTCCATTGGCTGAGCGCATCGAGATCGAGACGCGCGCCGCCTTGGCGGCGGTCTCCTCAAAGGAAATGGAGATCTCCGGCACCGTCCGCGTTGGCGCGCCCGATGGTCTCGGCAACAGCTTTCTAGCGCGCGAATTAGGGTTGTTCGCAGAACAGCATCCGGGCATCACGGTGGAGTTGGTGCCGCTGCCGGTCAAATTCTCAGTATCGCGACGGGAAGCCGATCTCGTCATCGAGCTGTCGCGTCCGACGACCGGTCGCCTCGTTGCCACGCGGCTGGTCGACTACACGCTCGGCGTCTACGCGGCGGAGGGCTATGTCGCCAACCACGGGCAGCCGGTAAGCCTCGATGACCTCGCTGGCCACCGCCTCGTCACCGGCATCGACGACTACACCTACTCGTCGGCGCTCGACTATGCGGCGACCCTGCAGGCCTATTCGAAACGGCTGTACCGCTGCGCCGGCGCGACCAGCCAATTCGAGGCGATTTGCGCCGGAGCCGGTATTGGTGTGCTGCACGATTTCATGGCGGTCGACGCGGCGGGGCTCGTTCGCATTCTTCCCGAGGTGACTTTCTCTCGTACCTATTGGCTGGTCGGCCACCCTGGCGCGACGTCGATTGCCGCCATTGCCGCTTGTCGCCGCTTTCTGGTCGAGACGTTCCGCCGGCAACGGCGACACTTCCAGCCGCTTGGCGCGGCCAAGGCATCATCGTCTCCTGAAATTGCTCAGCCTGAAAGCGGTTTCCAATAAAATTGGAAATCGTGGAACAAACTTCCACTGCCTCTCGTCAGGTCACAAGCCTGTGCTTTGGCGAAGCTGCCCCTTTCGTATAAAATTCCGCCGGCCGATCAAGTTATACGAGTGACGATGATGGACAGGGCGCCGAGACTGCGGGCAGGCGAGGTTGCAAAGGGTCGTTCGGCGGCCATCGATCTCTACTGGCATCGCCTCAAAAGCGAGGCGGATGCCGCCATGGCTCGCGAGCCGGCGCTCACCTCACTTCTCATTTCCACCATTCTCGAACAACCCGATCTGGCGACGGCGCTTGCCAGTCGTCTTGGCCAGCGCCTCGCCGGTGATGAGCTGCCCTCTGAAATGATTGCCCGAACGGTGTTGACGGTGATCGATGCCGAACCGACCATTCTCGACGCCGTGCACGCCGATCTCAAGGCGGTGGTCGAGCGTGATCCGGCGTCGGGTCGACTGATCGAGCCTTTCCTGTTCTTCAAGGGTTTCTCGTCCATCGAGACGCATCGCATCGCCCATCACCTGTGGAAAGCCGGCCGGCGCGACATGGCGCTCGTCCTACAAAGCCGCTCTTCGTCGGTGTTCCAGACCGATATCCACCCCGGCGCGATCATCGGGCAGGGTATCTTCATTGATCACGCCACCGGCGTGGTGATCGGCGAGACGGCCGAGATCGAGGACGAAGTGTCGATCTTGCAGGACGTGACGCTCGGCGGCACCGGCACCCATACCGGCAAGCGCCACCCGACCATCCGCACCGGCGTGATGATCGGTGCCGGCGCGCAAATCTTTGGGCCGGTCGAGATCGGCGCTTATTCCAAGATCGCCGCCGGCTCGCTGGTGACGACGACGGTGCCCGCCCACTCGACGGCGGTCGGCACACCGGCGCGCATCATCCTCGGCGATGCGCCTGACAATCCGGCTCGCAACATGGACCAGATGCTGACCGAGCGCGATTACTCGGCCTTCACCTGGGTAATCTGAGTTTTTCAGTCACTGCAAAATTCAAAAGGGCGGCCCGAATTGACGGACCGCCCTTTTTGATTTGTGCCTGCGTTCAGTGGAACAGGTGTGGCAGCCACAGGGAAGTGGCGGGCACGTAGGTGACGATCATCAGCACCACGAAGGCGGCGAAATAGAACGGCCAGATGGTGCGGACGGCCTGCAGGATCGGGATCTTGGCGATGGCGCAGGTGACGAACAACACCGAGCCGACCGGCGGCGTGCATAGACCGATGCCGAGGTTGAGGATCAGGATGGCGCCGAACTGAACCGGATCCATGCCGAAGGCGGTGACCACCGGCAGGAAGATCGGCGTGGTGATGATGATCAGCGGCGCCATGTCCATGAAGCAGCCGAGCACCAGCAGGATCAAATTGAGCAGCAGGAAGATGACGATCGGGTTGTCGGACACCGCATGCATCGCCGCGACCATTGCTGTCGGCACCTGCAATAGCGCCAGCAGCCAGGCAAACGAAGCGGCCGAGCCGATCACCATCAACACCATGGCGGTTGTGCGCACGGCGCCCAGTGTTGCCTCGCGAAAATCTTCCCAACTCATCGAGTGATAGACCAGCAGGGTGACGAGCAGGGCGTAGATCAGCGCGATGCAGGAACTCTCCGTCGCCGTGAAAATGCCCGAGCGGACGCCGCCGAAGATGATGGCGATCAGCAGGATGCCGGGAATGGCGTTCAAGACGATCGGGCCGATGTTGCGCCAGCCGGGGAAAGTTTCCGCCGGATAGCCGCGCCGCCGGGCCACCCAATAGGCAGCGATCATCAACGCCGCAGCCAGCATCAAGCCGGGAATGACGCCGGCGGTGAACAGGTCGGCGATCGAAATGGTGCCGCCGGCCGAGATCGAATAGATGATCATGTTGTGTGACGGCGGGATCAGCAGCGCGATGATGGCGCCGACCGAGGTGATGTTTACCGCGTAGTCGACGTCATAGCCGCGCTTCCTCATTTGCGGAATCATCAGGCCGCCGACCGCCGACGCATCGGCGACAGCCGAGCCGGAAACGCCGCCGAACATGGTCGAGGCGACGATGTTGACCTGTCCGAGCCCGCCGCGCATATGCCCGACCATCGAAGCCGCCAGTCGCACCAGCTTCTCGGCGATACCACCGCGCACCATGACGTCGCCGGCGTAGATGAAGAAGGGGATGGCCAAGAGCGCGAAGGCGCTGATGCCGGAATTGAGTCGCTGCACGACGATGACGGGCGGCATGCCCATGTAGAGAATGGTGAACAGCGACGAGATCGCCAGGCAGAAGGCGATCGGTGTACCAAGCACCAGGAGGCCCACAAAGGAGCCGAACAGGATCCAGAGTTCCATCAGGCAGCATCCTTCGGCAGCGAGGCTTCCAAAACGTCGGCCACGGGTGCGCCGGACCCGTAGTGCATGTTGGCGATCCGCTCGATGGCAAACAGCGTGAACAGCAGCCCCGAACAGGTCAGCGGCAGGAAATCGGTGGCACCGGTGATGCCGAGGCCGGGGATCAGCGTGTCCCATGTCCGGGCTGCGAGCTGAAATCCGTACCAGGAGATGAACAGGCCGAAGACGGCGATGAGCGACAGTGAAATGGTGTCGAGCAGGCGATTGACCGACGGCGGCGCCACGTAGCGCAACAGATCGAGGCCGAGGTGGAAGTTCTCTCGAACACCGACCGCTGCGCCCAGGAAGATGAACCAACCCATCAACTGGATGGCCATGGGCTCGGCGAAGGTCAGCGAGAAATTGAGGACGTAGCGACTGAATACCTGGGCGCCGACGATCGCCGTCATCAGCACAAGGGCGGTCCCGGCCGCCGCCAGAGCCAGTCCGGCCAGCCTGTCGACCAAGCGGGAAAGGAAAATATACCGAGCTTTCATGGCACCACCGAGATCCTGACGAACCGGGGCACCGCCCGGCGATGACCGGGCGGCGACTGGGTGTCGAGCCGGACGTGCCGGCCCGCAGTACCGAGTTATTCGGTCGCCTGGATGCGGGCTACCAGATCCTTGAGTTTCGGATCGGTGATGAACTTGTCGTAGACGGGCTTCATCGCCTCGATGAACGGCGCCTTGTCGATCTGGCCGACGATCGCGCCGCCTTCCCGTACCTTGGCCTCCGAACTCTTCTCGCGAGCCGCCCACAGCTCGCGCATCTTGGGAACGCTATCCTTGGCAGCCTGACGGATGACGGCCTGATCCTCGGGCGTCAGCTTGTCGTAGCTGGACTTGGCCATGACCAGCACTTCCGGTTGCAGCGAGTGCTCGGTCAATGTGTAGTACTTGGCGACTTCGAAGTGGCGCGTGGATTCGTAGGAAGGCCAGTTATTCTCGGCGCCGTCGATGACACCGGTCTGCAGGCCCGAGTAGACCTCGCCGAACGGCATCGGCGTCGGGTTGGTGCCCATGGCCTGGGCGGTGGCGACCCACATGTCGGACTGCTGCACGCGCAGTTTCAGGCCCTTGAGATCGGCGATCGAGTTGATGGGCTTCTTGGTGTAGATCGAGCGGGCGCCGGAGTCGTAATAGCAAAGAGCGATCAAGCCTTTGGCTTCGAACGCCTTTAAAATCTCTTCGCCGATCGGGCCATCGACGACATGATGCATGTGATCGACCGATTTGAACACGAAGGGCAGGCCGAGCACCGATGTCTCGGGCACCACATTGTTGAACTGGGCCGTAGAAACGCGGTTGAAGTCGATGACGCCGAATTGCGTTTGCTCGATGGTGTCCTTCTCCGAGCCGAGCACGCCGTTGTTGAACTCCTGGATCTTGATGCGTCCGCCGGTCCTCTCCTCGACCAGCTTGCCCATGTAGATCACCGCCTCGACGGTGGGATAACCATCCGGGTGAATGTCGGCGGCCTTGAGCGTGACCGTGTCAGCCATGGCGGTGCCAGCGAACCCGAAGGCTCCAATGACGCCGAGAACGTAGGTCAATTCCCGTTTCATGTCTTCCTCCCGTTAGCGGCTATGGTCAGCCGCCTCGCCCGCGTTCGCAGCTGGCGGGCCCAGCCCTTCGGATCTTCGCCATGGCTCCTCAACCATGGCGGCAGCCCCGTTTCCTCAGAGCAGGTAGCCGATCAAAGACCGACCGGCGTCGCGGCGACAACCTCGATGTCGCAGGCAGCGGCGCCGGAAAACTCAATGCGGCCCCGATCGCCAGAAACGACCTGATGGATGCCGGTGGTCATGCCCGTCAGCACGACATCGCCGGTTCGCAGATGTCGGCCGCGGGCCAGCAGGTGCTCGGCCAGGAATTGCAGAGCGGCGAGCGGCCCCCCCATGACATTGGCCGCCGAGCCTTCGCCGGCAACGTTACCGTTGATCAGCATGCGCGAGGTGAGTGACGACAGGTCGGCGCCATGCCAGCCGTCGATCTTCGGCCCGACGATGGCGCCGGCATTGTTGCCGTGATCGGAAACCACGGCGGTTGGCCCGAGATCATTCAGCGTTGCCAGCGGGCTGGAGGCGATTTCCGAGCCCGCGTGCAGGCCGGATAGCGCACCGACGATGGTTTCAACGGTAAAGGTGCCATCGACGGGCAGGAGATCGCGACCGAAGACCGCGACGAATTCGGCCTCCAGCGCCGCAAAGCCCCCCGTGAAGACCTGTGCCCGCGCCGTGCCGCCGGCTGGCAGATAGTGAACGTTGCCGGCCATGATGGGGCCGGCGAGGCGATTGGCGCCGAGATGTTCGCGCAGATCGGGACGGATGCCGGCCACTTTCCAGCCGGCGATGGCGCGACCGCTGAGGACGATGGCCCGCTCTTGTACGCGATAGGCGTCGGCCAGCGTGTCGGGCAGGGCGCGGGGAAAGGCGTCGAGCGCGATGGCAGCGCGGCGCGCCTCGACGAAACGCGAGGCGATGTAGTCGACATCGTCTTCGGGCAAATGCACGCCTGCCACTCCCCCTTGGCTATCGGCACACCAGCATTTCGTCGGACCCAGGCATCTAGTCTCCCACCTGGCGCCTAACGAAGGATGGCGTTTCAACTACCATACTGATGTGGTATGGCAGCTGTCGAGTGAGAAAAGCGGCATGCAGACTTTTTGTCTGCCGCTGCAAAGGCGGGTGTCAGCAAATGACGGTCGTTCTCCCGGACGGTTCCGAGGATTCGGCGGCGAGACGTGTCGAGCGCGAGTTGCGCAAGGCCATCATAACGCTTGAGATCCAGCCCGGAGCCTCGCTGTCGGAAAAGGAACTAGCCGATCGTTATGGCGTGTCGCGGCAGCCGGTGCGTGAAGCGCTGATCAATCTGGGCAAGGCCGGTCTGGTGGGGATCCAACCCCGGCGTGGCACCTTCGTGGTCAAGATCTCGCTCGATTTGATGCGGCAAGCCCGCTTCGTTCGTGAGTCCGTCGAGGTGGCGGTGGTGCGTCGGGCCGCTATTTCGTTCGATCCGGAGGTACGTCAACGGATCGACGACATTCTTGCCCGGCAGGCCGATCTTGCGGCCCAGCAGTCGCATTACCAGTTCCAGCGGGAGGACGAGGCCTTTCACGCGGCGCTCGCCGAAGGCGCGGGCTTTCCGGCGGCCTGGGCAACACTTGAGACCATCAAGGCGCATATGGATCGGGTCTGCCACCTGACGCTGCCGCTCCCGGAAACTCTGCCGAAGGTGGTCGATGAGCATCGACGCATTGTCGATGCCATCGATGACCATGATGCGGACCGGGCAGAGGTGGCCTTGAAGGTTCATCTCGACGGGATTCTCAAGGCACTGCCGAGGGTACGCGAGCAGTTCGGCTTCCTCTTCGCCTGACTCTGCGGGCAGGCCGCGCTGTCGTGCTGTTTCGGTGATGCATTCTGCGAAATATTGATACTTTCTGCTTAAAATCGATCACCTTCGTTGACGATGGGGGCTTTGCGAAACTAGGCTTGCCATGGAGCAGAGGAGGGCGGTCATGTCGCTGAAGGGGAAGCGGACGCACGTCGCCGCGGTCGACGTCGGTGCCGGTAGCGGCCGCGTCATGCTGGCGACATTCGATGGAGAACGCATCGAGCTTACTGAAGCGCACCGCTTCGAGACGCCGCTCGGGGTCGATCCGGCCACCGGTCACGACTGCTGGGACAGCGAAGCGATCGTCAGGGAAATCCGTCTTGGCATCGACAAAGCCGAGGCCATGGCACCGATCGATAGCGTCGGCTGCGATACTTGGGGTGTCGATTATGTCTTGCTCGATGAAAATTTGCATCAGGTCGGTCTGTCCGTCGCCTATCGCGATGACCGCACTGCCGGGCTAATCGACGAGGTGACGGCAATCATGCCGGCGGCCGAGATTTACCGGCGCACCGGCATCCATTTCCAACCCTACAATACGCTCTACCAGTTGCGTGCCACGGCGAAGGAGCATCCCGACTGGCTGGCCGCCGCGCGGCATCTTTTGTTCACGCCCGACTATTTGCATTTCCGCCTGTCCGGCGTGATCGCCAACGAATACTCGATCTCCACCACCTCGCAGCTTCTGTCGCTTGCGACGCGCGACTGGGATCCCGATCTGCTGGCTTTGGCCGGCGTCCGGCCGGGTCTCCTGAAGAAGCCGGTCGAGCCGGGGACGGTGCTCGGGCCGATGACTGGCCGCGACGGACGACGGCCGGTTCTGGTTATCGCGCCGGGGGGGCACGACACCGCGTCGGCTGTCGCAGTGGCGCCGCTCGGCGGACCAGATGAAGCCTTCCTGTCGTCGGGCACTTGGTCGCTGATGGGGCTCGAGAGCCCGGTTCCCTACGTTGGCGACCTCGCGCGCGGCTTCAACATCGGCAATGAGGGCGGGGTTTGTGGTCGCTACCGCGTGTTGAAGAACCTCATGGGCCTCTGGCTGATCCAGCGGGTGCGCAAGGAGTTCGGCGAGCCGGCGTTCGGCGATCTTGTTGCGGCTGCCGCCGCCGCGCCGGCCTGGACAAGCCTGATCAACCCTGACGATCCGCGTTTCCTCAACCCCACCTCTATGACAGGCACAATTCGAGCGCTCGCCGCCGAGCACGGCGAACCGGTACCGGACGGGCTCGGCGCGGTCGCACGGACAGTGTTCGACAGTCTTGCGCTCGATTACGCTCGGGTGAAGGGCGAACTGGAAGCGCTGACGGGGCGAGCCCTCACCCACGTCCGCATCATCGGCGGTGGATCGCAGAACGGCCTTCTCAACCAACTGACGGCCGACGCCTGCGGCATCCCGGTCAGCGCCGGGCCGGTCGAAACCTCGGCACTCGGCAACGCCGCGCTGCAGATGATGGGGCTCGGTGTGATCGGCTCGCTGGATGAGGCGAGAGACATCGTGCGCCGGTCGTTCGGCGTGACAGAAATCGCGCCGGCAGCCATCGTCCCGACTGGCGTTCGTGACCGCTTCCGGTTGATCGTTGAGACAACATCCGCTGCTCATTGAGACGGTTAGGCATCGGTTTCGCTGGTTGAAACTGGCAGAAAGGATGAATTCATCATCCTATTTGCTAAGGGAAACCTCGGAAGTTAACTGCTTCTTCATCTTGTCGCGGCGGGCGGGATACAATAATCCAGTCGTGTTCGCATCGTTACAGTGAAGCGGAAGGCTGCCTCGGGAGTGGGCGCCGCCATTGTTCGTTCAGTTCGGAATCCTGGGGAGGAGGAAGAGCAAACGGGAAGGCGGCGAACTTGGTGGGATCCAAAACGAAATCGATCTTTTGGTGCCAAGCATAACATGCTGGGGCAATGGTTTGGCTTGCCTGCCATGTCGTCTTCCACGGTCGAATCTTCGTCGGGAGGAAAAGATGTCAACAGTCGCCAAGATGCCCCGTTCCCCGGGCGAGTGGCTTGTCTGGATACTGATCGCTGCCGTCGGCGCTATCGCCCTCGGCGTCATCGCGCTTAGCCGCGGTGAGACAATCAATGCGCTGTGGCTGGTCGTTGCGGCCGTTGCCACCTATCTCGTCGCGTACCGCTTCTATGCTCTCTATATCGTCAGTCGCGTTCTCGGTGCGGATCCCGCGCGGCGGACGCCGGCGGTGCGGCATAACGACGGTCTCGATTATGTTCCGACCGACAAATACGTGCTGTTCGGGCATCATTTCGCCGCCATTGCCGGCGCTGGTCCGTTGGTTGGTCCGGTGCTCGCCGCGCAAATGGGCTATCTGCCCGGCACCATGTGGCTGATCGCCGGCGTCATCTTCGCCGGTGCCGTTCAGGATCTCCTGATCCTGTTCGCTTCGACCCGCCGTGATGGGCGGTCACTCGGTGACATGATCAAGACCGAACTGGGGCCGGTGCCGGGCATCGTCGCCTCCGTCGGCATCCTGATGATCATGATCATCCTGCTTGCCGTGCTTGCCCTCATCGTCGTCAAGGCGCTGGCCGGCAGTCCGTGGGGCACCTTCACGGTGTTCGCCACCATCCCGATCGCCATCCTGATGGGGCTTTACAGTCGATTCTTCCGGCCCGGCCGTATCGGCGAAATGAGCGCCATCGGCGTCGTGCTGCTGCTGCTCGCCATCATCTTCGGCCGTACGGTGGCCGAGAGCGAAACGCTGGCGCCGCTGTTCACCTACAAAGGTGAAGCGCTGGCCCTCATCCTGATCGGCTACGGTTTTGTTGCCTCGGTTCTACCAGTGTGGTTCCTGCTGGCGCCGCGTGAGATTATCTGTCGACCTTCCTGAAGATCGGCACCATCCTGGCGCTGGCCATCGGCATCGTCTTCGTGATGCCGGAGATGAAGATGCCGGCGGTGACCAAGTTCATCGATGGTACGGGGCCGGTGTTCTCCGGTAACCTGTTCCCGTTCCTGTTCATCACCATCGCCTGCGGTGCCATTTCGGGCTTCCACTCGCTGATCGCCTCGGGCACCACGCCCAAGATGATCGAAAACGAGAGCCAGTTCCGCTTCATCGGCTATGGCGCGATGTTGATGGAGAGTTTCGTCGGCATCATGGCGCTGATTGCCGCTTCGGTGATCGAACCTGGCGTTTATTTCGCCATGAACACCGCGCCAGGCGTGATCGGCACCACCGCCGATCAGGCGGCACAGGTGATCTCCGCCTGGGATCCGCTGTTCACCGTTACGCCTGCCATGCTGACGGACATGGCAAAGAATGTCGGCGAGGCAACCATCCTGTCACGCGCCGGCGGCGCGCCGACGCTGGCCGTCGGCATGGCGCACATCCTGTCGGGTGCGCTCGGCGGCGTGGCGTTGATGCCCTTCTGGTATCATTTCGCCATTCTGTTCGAGGCGTTGTTCATCCTGACGACGGTCGATGCCGGTACGCGCGTCGCCCGCTTCATGATCCAGGATCTGCTCGGCACGGCGGTCCCCTCTTTCCGCCAGACCCACAGCTGGCCGGCCAATCTCATCGCCACGGCAATCGCGGTCGCGGCTTGGGGGTACTTCCTCTACCAAGGCGTAGTCGATCCACTCGGCGGCATCAATACGCTGTGGCCGTTGTTCGGCATTGCCAATCAGATGCTGGCGGCCATCGCGCTGGCCTTCGCCACGGTGATGCTGTTCAAGATGAAGCGGCAGGCCTACGCCTGGGTCGCATTGGTGCCGCTTGCCTGGCTCTCCGTCTGTACGCTGACTGCCGGCTGGCAGAAGCTGTTCGACGGTCGCCCGGCGGTGGGTTTCATCGCCCAGGCCAATCGCTTCTCCAAGGCGATTGCCGACGGTACCGTCCTGGCACCGGCCAAGACCGTGGAGGAGATGCAGCGCGTCGTCTTCAACCAGTGGGTCGATGCGGCGCTGACCGCCGTGTTCATGATCATTGTCGTCGGCATGCTGGTGTTCGGCGTGCAGGCGATGCTGAAGGCACTGCGCGAGCAGAAGCCGACCGCAAGCGAGGTGGGCGATGACATGTCAGGTGTGCGGCCTCAGGCTACCTGATCCGCGGAAGGTTGGCCAAAAGCTCGCCCAGACGGCCCGTCTGATGGTCGGCGTTCCCGATTACGACACCTATGTCGCCCATCGGGCCGCCAACCATCCGGACGATCCGGTGATGACGCGGGAAGAGTTCTTCCGCAACAGCCAGGAGCGCCGCTATGGCGGTGGCTCCACCGGAGGCGTGTTCCGCTGCTGCTGAAGGACGATCCTTTCGAATACGGCGCCGGCTTCTCTCTCAAAAGAAAAGCCGGCGCCGTTATTTCGCCGACGACTCTTGCGACTGTCCGTGGATGGCCCCCATGTTTTCCGAAGGGCAGGGAAGAGGAGTGAATGATGCGTCTCGCAGTTCTGGCGTTTCTCGGCGGTCTCGCATCGATGATTTGGGGGGCCGCGCTGGCCGGTGAGGCTTTCAGCTTCGATCAGGTGCGGGCAGGGCTCAACTCCAATCGCATCCACCTCGTCGACGTTCGCGAAGCCGATGAATATGCGGCAGGCCATGTGCCGGGCGCGACCAACCTGCCGCTTTCCAGTTTCAAGGCCGAGCAACTGCCGCCGCCATCGGAAGTCCCGGTTGTGCTGATGTGCCAATCCGGTCGTCGGGCAGGGGAGGCGCTGGCCATCGCCGAAGCCGCCGGGCGCGCCGACGTCGGCATTTATCCCGGCAGCATGATCGAGTGGACAGAGAAGAACGGCCCGGTCGTCACCGGGCCGTAAGCCGCCATGTCCTCAGCGGCGACGGCACCAGTGGACGCGCGCCTCCCAGCCGGCAAGGCGCGCGTTCTCCGATGCTGTGGTCAGATTGCCAAGCAACCGTTCGCCGATCTTGATGCCCGCCGGCAGTTCGACGTCGATCGTCTCGCGCGAGAAGTTGAGCAAGACGATCAGGGCCTCGTCGCCGAACGTGCGGGTGTAGGCGAACAGATGCGGATGCGTCGGTGCGAGATCGACGAAGCCGCCATAGACGAGGGAGGGATGCGACCGGCGCAAGTCGGCGAGCTTGGCGTAGTGGTGGTAGACCGAGCCGGGGTCGGCGAGCGCCGCCTCGGCGTTGATCTCGGGATAGTTGGGATTGACGGCGAGCCACGCCTTGCCGGCGGTGGTGAAGCCGCCGTTCGGCGCGGCGCTCCACTGCATCGGCGTGCGGGCGTGGTCGCGACTGGTGCGCGCCATGCCCTCAAGGAAATCGGCGGCGGTCACCCGCCCGGTCAGCACCTCGGCCTTCCAGGCATTTCTGACGGCGATATCGTCATACTGCTCGACGGAGGTGAATGGGTAGTTGGTCATGCCCAACTCGTCGCCCTGGTAGATGAAGGGCGTGCCATGCAGCGTCATCAGCATGGTGGCCAGGAGTTTGGCCGAGGGAACGCGCCAGGGCTCGACATCGTCGCCGAAGCTGCTGACGAGGCGGGCGTTGTCGTGGTTGGACAGGAACACCGTGTTCCAGCCACGAAGGCCGGTGCTCTCCTCAAGCCGGCTGTAGACGGCCTTCAGTTCAGGTAGCTTCCACTGACGGTAACGGTGCTTGTCGTGGCAAAGACGCACGGCGTCGAAGTTGAAGATCATGTTCAGCTCGCCGCGCCGCTCGTCGACTAGGTCCGGTGTCTGTTCGGGCGTGACGCCGAAGGCTTCGCCCACCGTCATGACGTCGTATTTCGAGAGCACCTTGCGGTTCATCTCCTGCAGGAACTCGTGCAGGCGCGGGCCGACGGCGTGGTAGTACTCGGTTCGCTCACGATGCTCCGGCGGATAGTCGGGGAAAGTCTGCTCCTTGGAGATCATGGGAATGACATCCATGCGGAAGCCATCGACACCCTTGTCGAGCCAGAAGCGCATGAGATCGTAGACCTCGGCGCGTACCTTGTCGTTTTCCCAATTGAGGTCAGGCTGCTTGTCGGCAAAGAGATGCAGATAATACTCGCCGGTTGCCGGATCGAGTGTCCAAGCCGAACCGGAGAAATAAGAGCGCCAGTCGTTGGGCGGACCATCGCCGCGACCGGGGCGCCAGATGTAATAGTCGCGATAGGGATTGCCCTTCGACTTGCGGCTCTCGACGAACCAGACGTGTTCATCCGACGAATGGTTGACGACGAGGTCAACGATGAGACGCATGCCGCGCGCCTTGAGACCGGCAAGCAAGGCGTCGAAGTCGGCCATAGTGCCGAACTCGGCCATCACCTTGCGATAGTCGCGAATGTCGTAGCCATTGTCGGCGTTGGGCGAATCGTAATGCGGGCTCAGCCAGACGACATCGACTCCGAGACCCTTGAGATAATCGAGGCGCGAGATGATGCCTAGGATATCGCCGATACCGTCGCCGTTGGAGTCCTGGAAAGAGCGTGGATAGATCTGATAGACGACGGCCTCTTTCCACCAGCGGCGGCTGACCGTCTGTTCGTTTTCCGACATGGCTTTCTCCCTTGGCGCATCTTTTTGGGCATTCCTTCATTCAGTTCAGCCTAGCAAAAACGATTCATCGTCACGAGGCGGAATCGATCCGGCTGACTCTCCTGAGGCTGCGAAAAGCCAGGATCGTGACATCCAAAGCGCATTGAGAGGCGTTTTGTTTCAATCGTCCCGATCAATCTTATCTCGATAATCCATTTGACGGATCAAAGCGGCGACTATTGACTGGCGGCTTGAGAAGAGACGCATCGGAAGCCGCCGATCAGA
This sequence comes from Pseudomonadota bacterium, assembly GCA_018262505.1. Lineage (GTDB taxonomy): Bacteria > Pseudomonadota > Alphaproteobacteria > Rhizobiales > Pleomorphomonadaceae > Pleomorphomonas. The sequence continues at coordinate 13,867 of JAGSYV010000048.1, read as the reverse complement.
TCGCCGGCCTTCGCAAGGGAGGAAATCGCCATGCACTACGCCCGATTCGGAAAATCCGGACTTGAGGTCAGCCGCATCTGCTTCGGCTGCATGTCCTTCGGCAAGGTCATGGAGGAGCGCCCTTGGGTGCTCGGGCTCGACGAGGCGCGGTCATTGTTCCGCAAGGCCTGGGAAGCGGGCATCAATTTCTACGATACCGCCAATGTCTATGCGGCCGGCTCCAGCGAAGAGATCACCGGCAAGGTCCTCAAGGAACTGGCGCCGCGCGAGGAATTCGTGCTGGCCACCAAGGTGTTCTTCCCGATGCGACAGGGGCCGAACGGCCACGGCTTGTCACGCAAGGCTATCCTCGGTGAGATCGACAACAGTCTGAAGCGGCTCGGCACCGACTATGTCGATCTCTACCAGATCCACCGCTTCGATCCCTTTACGCCGGTCGAGGAGACGATGGAGGCGCTGCACGATGTGGTGAAGGCCGGCAAGGCGCTCTACATCGGCGCGTCATCGATGTTTGCCTGGCAGTTCGCCAAGATGCAGCATGCCGCCGAACTCAACGGCTGGACGAAGTTCTCGTCGATGCAGAATCAGGTGAGCCTGGTCTATCGCGAGGAGGAGCGGGAGATGCTGCCGCTCTGCCGCGATCAGGGCGTCGCCGTCATTCCGTGGAGCCCGCTGGGCGGTGGCAAGCTCACCCGCCCCTGGGGCACTGAGACCAAGCGCAACACGACCGATCGCCATAACAAGGGCATGTACGATCGTACCGAGGGCAACGCTCCTGAGGTGGTCGCTGCCGTGGAGAAGATCGCGAAGGCGCGTGGCGTGCCCATGGCTGAAGTGGCGCTCGCCTGGGTTTTGCAAATCAACGGCGTGACGTCGCCGATCGTTGGCGTCAGCCGGATGGGTCATCTCGATGACGCCATTGCCGCCATCGATCTCAAACTCAGTGCCGACGAGATCGCCGCGCTGGAAGCGCCCTATCAGACCTTCATGGTCAAAAGCCTCTGAGGCATAGCCGGCTTGCTCATGGACAGCGGCGATCGGACGGGCTTTGCTTGTCCGGTTCCGCCGGTCTGATCCATCCGGCGATCTTTCGATCAAGGAGGCTCTGATGACAAAGCCGCTCAGCATTCCCGATCTTGCCAGCAAGGCTGTGCTCATCACCGGTGCGTCCTCTGGCATCGGCGCGGCGCTGGCGCGCGCCTTTGCCGAGCAGGGGGTGTTGGTGGGAATCCACTACAATTCTTCCGCCGCCGCCGCCGAAGCGCTGTGCGCCGACATCCGGGCTGCCGGTGGCAAGGCGACGACCGTGCACGGCAACGTCACCAAATCGGCTGAGATCACACGGGTCGTCGAGGAAACGGCCATGGCCTTCGGCCGGCTTGACGGTCTCATCAACAATGCTGGCGGCATGGTGGCGCGCATGCCCTACGCGGCCTTCGATGAGGCGGTATTCGAGGAGATCGTCGGTCTCAACGTTCGCTCGGTGCTGATCGCCTCGCATGCCGCGCTGCCCTTCTTGAAAGCGCAGCAGGGTTTCATCATCAACACCACGTCAATCGCCGCTCGAACCGGCGCCAGCCTCGGCGCCGGTCCCTATGGTTCGGCCAAGGCTTTCATCGAGAATGCGACGCGTGGCATGGCCAAGGAGTTCGCGCCCTTCGGCGTCCGCGTCAACGGCGTGGCGCCAGGCATCGTCGAAACGCCGTTCCACGAGCGCTATTCCGACCAAGCCTATCTCGAGGCCATGCGCGCTACCATCCCCTTGCAACGCCTCGCCAAGCCCGAGGACATGGTCGGTCCCTACCTGTTCCTCGCCTCGGCGATGCTGTCGGGCTACATGATCGGTCAAGTGCTCGAGGTGAACGGCGGACAATTAATGACCTGACGCGCCGCGGCGTCAGCCGACGGCGAACAGTTTGCGGAGAGAAAAATGGGAAGCAAGATCGTCTTCACCGGCGGTTCGGGTAAAGCCGGCCGTCACGTCGTTCCGTACCTCAAGGGCAAGGGGTATGACGTCTTCAATCTCGACCTCAAGCCACTCGACTGTCCGGGCGTGACAACACTTGCGTGCGACCTTACGGACAGCGGGCAGGTCTACAGCGCGCTCTCCATGCATTTCGACTTCGACAGCCTGGCAAGCGGCTCGCGGCCGGTGCTGCCGGACGCCGTGGTGCATTTCGCCGCCGTGCCGCGCATTCTGCTGACGCCCGACAATCACACCTTCGAAACCAACGTGATCTCGACCTACAACGTCATCGAAGCGGCGATGAAGCTCGGCATCCGCAAGGTGATCGTCGCCTCGAGCGAGACCACCTATGGCGTTTGTTTTGCGGAAGGTGACAAGGACTTCCATCAGTTCCCGCTCACCGAGGATTACGACACCGATCCGATGGACAGCTATGGCCTGTCCAAGGTGGTGAACGAGAAGACGGCCCGCGCCTTCGCCATGCGCTATGGCGCCGACATCTACGCCCTTCGGATCGGCAACGTCATCGAACCGCACGAGTACGTCAATTTTCCCGGCTTCATGCAAGATCCGCTGACGCGCAAGCGCAACGCCTGGAGCTATATCGACGCCAGGGATCTCGGTGAGATCGTTCACCTCGCCGTTGGCAAGGACGGGCTCGGCTTCCAGGTGTTCAACGCCGTCAACGACACCATCACCGCCCGCGAGCCGACCGAGGCTTTCCTGAAGAAGGTGTGCCCGAACACGCCGCACAGCCGCCCGCTCGTCGGCTTTGAAGCGCCGATCTCCAACGAGAAGATCCGGACCGTGCTGGGCTTCAAGGAGCAGCACGACTGGCGGAAATACGTGAGCTAAGGGCTGCGTCGGAAGAGATCGCCTCAGGCGGCTTTCTCTTCCTCTGTCTCGACGCTACGGGCGGCGATCAGCAAGTCCATGAAGGCTTTCGGGGCGCCGTCGAGAATGATCTCGTCGCCGCCGCCTGAGAGCGTGGCCACCGCCAGTTCCCAGCACATCTGCGGCTCGGCGAGGCGGATGACGCCGAGCGTTTCAGCTTCCGCCTCGGCAATCGCCTCGGGTACCAGCGCGATGCCAAGGCCGCGCGACACCAGCTCTATCAGCGTGCCAAGGTCGTTGACCTCGAAGGCGACGCGGCGTTCGATACCGGCGCGGCGGAATCCGGTATCGACCAACTGACGCGTGCCCCAGGCCTGCTCGAAGTCGACAAAGGGTTCGTCGCGGAAGGCTGAGAGCGGCACGTTGGTGTGGCCGGCCAGCGGGTGGTTCTTCGCCGAGATGGCAACCAGATACTCGCAGGCGATCATCTTGGTGGCGATACCGCGCGGCGCTTCGATCAGCGGCACGATGGCAAGGTCGATGGTGCCGGAGCGGATCTTGTCGACCAGATGATCGGCGTTGCCCTGGCAGAGGCGAACCTCGATGCCGGGATAGAGTTCGTGAAACGAGGCGAGCAGGGCCGGCAGATCGACGAAGGCCGGCAGGCTTTGCACGGTGCCGATGGCGAGGCGCCCCCGCGTCAGGCCTTGCACGGCGGCGACGGCGTCGCGTGCCTCGCGCACCGCCTCAAGGGCGAGGCGCGCCTTGTCGAGAAACACCCGGCCGGCAGTGGTCAACTGCACCTGACGAGTGTTGCGCATGAACAGCTTGGTAGCGAGTTCTTCCTCAAGCGCCCGGATCGAGGTGGAGAGGGCAGACTGTACGATGTTGACGCGACGGGCGGCGCGAGTGAAGTGCATTTCCTCGGCGACGGCCACGAAATGCTGAAGTTGGCGAAGTTCCATTGAGGTCCGCTTTATTGTGCTTTTGGCGAGATCAATACAACTCACTCATTCGGGTTGGAAGATTAAAAGTCAAGCAATCCGGCTTGTCAAATGAGCGCGGCGGCGCTGGACCCGTCGGAGTCTGCGGTGTATGCAAAACCGCTTCAAAAAAGCGATGTCGCGCCCGGAGTCTCCCCGATGTTTTCACGTGCCCTGTTGTTCGACATGGATGGGACGCTGACCGATAGCGACCCTTTCCATCACGAGGCCTTCATGGAGTTCGGCAAGGCCTATGGCGTTGATATCGACGAGCCGACCTTTCTGAAATACGTGTCCGGTCAAGCCAACTCGCTGATTTTCAAAAATCTTTTTTCGCATGTCGCGATCGAGGAACATCCGCGCCTCGCCGATGAGAAGGAAGCGCTGTTCCGGAGACTGATCGTCGGTCGGCTCAAGCCGATCGACGGACTGGTCGACGTGCTGAGCTGGGCTGTGGAGCATAAGGTGGGGTTGGCGGTCGTTTCCAACGCGCCGCGTCCCAACGTCAGCGACATGTTGGCTCAGCTCGGCGTCGCCGAGTACTTCCACACCATCGTCATCGGTACTGAGCTGGAACGCGGCAAGCCGGATCCGCTGCCTTACCTCACCGGTTTGGAGCGCCTCGGTGTCTCGGCCGACTGGGCGATCGCTTTCGAAGATGCGCCCCCGGGGATACGGGCGGCGCACGCCGCGAAGATCTTCACGGTAGGACTGACCACCACGCTGGACGAGGCAGCGATAAAGACCAACGGCGCCGATATCGCCGTACCGAATTACCGGGCGCCGGCGTTGTGGGAAGCGATCGGACGGGTGATAGGGTAGAGGAGGGCGGCGACCGGCTGCCCTCGGATCATTCGGCGATCAGAAGTTCGTCGTCGTCGAGTGTCTGGCCTCGGACGCGGCGGAACATGTCGATGAGGTCTTCGACATCCAGGTTGCGTCGGTTGTTGCCCTCGACGTCGAGCACGATCTCGCCGCCATGCAGCATGACGGTTCGGTCGCCATAGTCGAGCGCCTGTCGCATCGAATGCGTCACCATCAGCGTCGTCAGCTTCTTGGCGCCGACGATCTTCTCGGTAAGCTTCATGACGAATTCGGCCATGCCGGGGTCGAGAGCGGCAGTATGCTCGTCGAGCAGCAGCACGTCGCAGCCAGCCATCATCGCCATAACCAGCGAGACCGCCTGCCGCTGACCGCCCGAGAGCATTGCCATGCGGTCGGTCATGCGGTTTTCGAGGCCGAGATCGAGTTCGGCGATCCGCTCGCGGAAGAGTTTGCGACGGCTATGGCCGAGTGCCAGCTTGAAACCACGTCGTTGGCCACGCTTGTGGGCGAGCGCCAGGTTCTCTTCGATGGAGAGCGCGCCACAGGAACCGGCCAGCGGATCCTGGAAAACGCGCGCAACGCGACCGGCCCGGGCTGCGGTTGGCAGTTTGGTGACGTCGGCATTGCCGATACGCACGTTGCCTTCGGTGGGGATGACGTCGCCGGCCAGCACGCCGAGCAGCGTCGACTTGCCGGCACCGTTGGAGCCGATGACGGTGGTGAATGACCCTTCCTTGATGGTGAGAGAGACGCCGGACAACGCCTTCTTCTCGAGCGGCGTTCCGCGGCCGAAGACGACGTGGATGTTGTCGAGGGCGATCATGACAAGAGCACTCCCCGCTTGAGGCGCGGCAGCACCAGCGCAAATGTGACGAGTACAGCGGTGACGAGGTTGAGGTCGGACGCCTGCAAACCAAGCGAGTCGCTCGACAACGCCAGCTGAATGGCGATGCGGTAAAGAATGGAGCCGACGACGCAGCCGATCAGCGCGATCAGGATGCGGCGGGTGCCGAACAGCGTTTCGCCGATGATCACCGCCGCGAGACCGACGACGATGGTGCCGACACCGGAGGTGACATCGGCAAAGCCGTTGGTCTGGGCGAACAGCGCGCCGCCAAGCGCCACCAGCGCGTTGGACAGGGCGATGCCGAGATAGATCTGGCGATCGGTGTTGATGCCCTGGGCGCGCGCCATGCGAGCGTTGGCGCCCGTAGCGCGCATGGCGAGGCCGGCGTCGCTTTCGAGATAACGCCAGACGACGATGAGTGCCACGATGACCAGCGCCAGAAGGAACACCGGCCGCACCATGAAGTCCCGGAATCCATGCCCGTAGAAGGGGGTCAGCATGGTGTCGACGGAGAGCAGCGCCACATTCGGCCGACCCATCACCCTGAGGTTGACCGAGAACAGGGCGATCATGGTCAGGATCGATGCGAGCAGGTTCAGAATCTTGAAGCGAACGTTGAGTGTCGCAGTGACAAGGCCGGCCAGCGCTCCGGCCAGCATCGAGACCACGGCCGCGAGCCAGGGATTGATGCCCGCCATGATCAGCACCGCCGTCACGGCCGCGCCGAGCGGGAAGGTGCCGTCGACGGTCAGGTCGGGAAAGTCGAGGACGCGGAAGGCGAGATAGACGCCGAGCGCGACGAAGGCATAGACGAGGCCGAGTTCGACGGCCCCCCACAGGGCGATTTGGCTCACGCGCAACGATCCTTGTGCTGGATATTCCGAGCTAATACGGCCAGTTGGCGGAGTTGCACGGGCGCTAGAGCGGGATATCCCGACCGGCGTCGGCCGGCCTTTTCCGAAAGACGCGCCCCGCCGCTTTCACGGTGGGGCGCGACATCCTGATTATTCGATGACCTTGGTGGCACGGGCGACCAGAGCCTCGGGCAGGGTCACGCCCATCTTGGCGGCGGCCTTCTTGTTGACCACGAGGTCGGTCCCCTTGGCGACAGTGGCCGGAATATCGCCGACCGTCTCGCCCTTCAGCACGCGGACGACGATGGCGCCCGTCTGCTTGCCGACGTCATAATAGTTGAATCCAAGAGCAGCGATTGCGCCGCGCGACACGCTGTCGGTATCGGCGGTGAACAGCGGCAGCTTGGACTCCTCGGCGACACCGACCGCCGACTCCAGAGCGGAAATGATCGTGTTGTCGGTCGGGACATAGATGGCGTCGACCTTGCCGACCAGGGCACGCGTTGCCCCTTGCACCTCGGCGGTCTTGGTGGCGGCGGACTCGACGACTTCGATGCCGGCCTTGTCGGCCTCTGCCTTGAGAGCGGCCAGCAGGGACACCGAGTTGGCCTCGCCGGAATTGTAGAGGAAGCCCAGCTTCTTCACATTCGGCAGAATTTCCTTGATGAGAGCGATATGCTCGGCCACGGGCGACATGTCGGAAAGGCCGGTGATGTTACCGCCGGGCTTGTCCATGCTCTTCACGAGCTGGGCGCCCACCGGGTCGGACACCGCCGAGAAAACGATCGGAATATCGCGCGTGGCGGCCGCGACGGTCTGAGCCGACGGGGTCGAAATCGGCACGATCACGGTCGGGCCTTCGCCAGCGAACTGACGGGCGATCTGGGCGGCGGTAGCAGCGTTGCCCTGCGCCGACTTGTAGACGAAGGTAAGGTTTTCGCCTTCCTTGTATCCAGCGGCAGCCAAAGCGTCCTTGACACCGTCGCGAACGGCGTCGAGCGCCGGATGCTCGACAATGGCGGTCACGTCGACCGTTACATTCTCGGCGTGGACCGGCAGGACCGCCGCGACGCTGGCGGCAAGAGCAAACAACAAGGCACGCATCAAACTTCCTCCGTCAGAGTCTTCGGCCGGATTACAGGCCGGGGTTTTGGACGGTCTTAGGTAATCCCGATGAGTGAATCAAGCACGGGAAATGCCGAGAGTGCACGAATTGATCGTTTTGTGCGGGCTTTGCGACGAAAAGCGCCGCATATTGCCTTTTTGATAGGCTTTTTGCCGTGGCTTTCGGCATGACGCCAAGGCGCTGAAAAATATTGCGTGTAGATGAAATGTTTTGAACAAAACTGCGATGGGTCGCATTGACGCTTCTAGGGTGTCGACATATGGTCTCGACATGCTGAAGGAAGAGCGTTTCAACCTGATCCTGAAGGCCGTCGAAGGACGCGATGCCGTGTCCTACGAGGAGCTTCTGACCATGGTCGATGCGTCGGGCGCCACGCTGCGCCGCGATGTCGATCAGCTTTGCGACGCCGGGCGCATCCGCAAGGTTCGTGGCGGTGTGGCGCCGCTGATGGCGGCTGGCCGGCCGCTCGCTTCTTATTTCTTTGGGGAGCAGGCACAGCGCGCCGCCGTGGCCAAGGAAGCGATCGCTCGGCGGGCCGCCGCGCTTGTCTCGGCGCCCGACACGCTGATCCTCTACGGTGGTTCCACCGTGGCACGCTTTGCCGAAATGCTGCCAGCCGCCGGCCTGACCGTACTGACGGACTCGTTGCCGGTGGCCAATCATCTCGCCTTCAAGACCGACAACCGCGTCTTCCTGACGGGGGGCGAGGTGCTGGCCCAGCAGGGCATCGTGCTCAGTCCCTTCGACGATCCGCCAGCCTTCCATGTTGCCGCCAGTACCTTTTTCATCGGCTGTCACGCCGTTGGGGCGGCCGGCATTATGGAGGACGATCCGTTGCCGCTTCGGGCGGCGCGCGCGCTGCGTCGGCAGGCGGCGCGATTGGTGGTGTTGGCCGACAGCAGCAAATTCGGCGAGGCGCGCAGCCTTGTGGTGTTTCCGCTCGCCGAGGTCGACATTTTCGTGACCGATGAGGGAATTTCCGACGGCGACCGACGCCTGCTGGAGGATGCCGGCGTGGAGGTGCTGATCGCGCCGCTCGATCAGGAAAACCGGGAAGACTCCCCGGCGGAAGGGGCGGCCGATCCGTCCGCGCCTCAGGAGGCGACCAGCAAATGACACCCCATCTCGGTCTCCGCGAGGAGATGATAGCGACCTGTCTCAGGATGAATGCCGCTGGGCTGAACATCGGTTCAGCCGGCAATCTCAGCGTCCGGGTGGACGGTGGGTTGCTGATCACCCCGTCCGGTATCGCCTACGACCGAATGCGGCCCGAACAGATTGTCGAGATGGATTGGGACGGGCGCTATTATGGCGACTACATCCCGTCGTCGGAGTGGCGTTTCCACTTTGACATTCTGAAGGGCCGTCCGGATGTCGACGTGGTGCTCCACAGCCATGCCACCAACTGTTCGATTTTGGCCTGCTGTCGGCTCGACATTCCGCCGATCCACTACATGATCGGCGTTTCCGGCGGCAACGTGGTGAAGTGTTCGGGCTACGCCCCTTTCGGAACGGCGGAACTGTCGGTGGAAGCGCTGGCGGCGCTGGAAGACCGGATGGCCTGTCTTCTTGGCAATCATGGCGTCATCACGCTGGGCAAGACGCCGGCAAAAGCTTTTTCGGTCCTCGAGGAGGTCGAGAATCTGGCGCGCATCTATATCGGCACGCGCATGCTGGGTGGCGGCGTGATCCTCGGCAAAGACGAGATGACGGTCGTGCTGGAACGCTTCAAGAGTTATGGCAAACAGGCCGGTGAGATCGACCCCACACTCAAGAATAAAGTAGAGCCGCCGCCGCATGGCGGACCGAAGCGCCTCTGAAGCCGGACCGTGGAGGTCGGTCCGGAGACGGAGGAGAGGCACCGGGTTGCAAGGGAGAGAGATATGAACGGCGTTTTCAAGAACCTGCCGAAGCTTGGCATTCGCCCGGCCATCGACGGTCGGCGCAACGGCGTGCGCGAGAGTCTCGAAGATCAGACGATGGGCATGGCGAAGGCCGTGGCCGAGCTGATTACTTCGACACTGCGTCATCCCACCGGCGAGCCGGTGGAATGCGTGATTGCCGACACCACCATTGGCGGCGTTTCGGAGGCGGCGGCCTGCGCCGAGAAGTTCGCCCGCGAGAACGTCGGCGTGTCGCTGACGGTAACACCCTGCTGGTGCTACGGCTCCGAGACCATGGACATGGATCCGCTGATGCCCAAGGCTGTCTGGGGCTTCAATGGTACCGAGCGTCCCGGCGCCGTCTATCTCGCCGCCGTGCTGGCCGCCCACAGCCAGAAGGGCCTGCCGGCCTTCGGCATCTACGGTTCGGAAGTGCAGGATGGGTCGGATCGCACGATCCCCGGCGACGTGCGGGACAAGATTCTGCGCTTCGTGCGCGCCGGCATCGCCGTCGCCACCATGCGAGGCCGCAGCTATCTCTCCATGGGTGCCGTGTCGATGGGCATTGCCGGCTCGATCGTCGATGCCGATTTCTTCCAGCGCTATCTCGGTATGCGCACCGAATATATCGACATGAGCGAGTTCCAGCGCCGGCTGCAGCTCAATATCTACGATCCGGTCGAGTACGAGAAGGCGCTCGCCTGGACGCTCAAGAATTGCAAGGAAGGCTTCGACCCCAACGGCGACAAGGCATCGGATGCGTCGCGCAAGCGTTGGGAATGGGAAACGTCGGTCAAGATGTGTCTGATTGCTCGCGATCTGATGGTGGGCAACCCGCGCCTTGCCGAACTCGGCTATGTCGAGGAATCCTGCGGCCATCACGCCATTGCCGCCGGTTTCCAGGGGCAGCGGCAGTGGACCGACTTCATGCCGAACGGCGATTTCATGGAGACCATGCTGAACACGTCGTTCGACTGGAGCGGACCGCGTCAGCCATTGGTTCTCGCCACCGAAAACGATTGCCTCAATGGCGTTGGCATGCTGTTCGGCAACCTTCTGACGGCGCGGGCGCAGATCTTCTCGGACGTACGCACCTATTGGAGCCCCGAGGCCATCAAGCGGGTCTCCGGCCATGTCGTCGAAGGCGCGGCGGCGGGCGGTCTCATTCACCTGATCAACTCGGGTGCCACCTGTCTCGACGGTGCCGGCGAGATGACGGTCGACAACAAGCCCGGGATCAAGCCGTTCTGGGAAGTGACCGAGGCCGACCAGCGGCGTTCCCTCGAGGCGACGCGCTTCTGCCAGGCCGACCACGGCTATTTCCGCGGTGGCGGCTGGTCGACCGACTTTGCGACGCGTGGCGGCATGCCCGTCACCATGACGCGCCTCAGCCTGGTCGCGGGCATTGGACCGGTTTTGCAGATCGCCGAGGGTGAGACGGTTGCGTTGCCCGACAAGGTGCATGACATTCTCGACCAGCGAACCAGCCCAACCTGGCCGACCACCTGGTTCGCGCCGCGGCTGACAGGCGAGGGACCATTCAAATCCGTCTACAAGGTGATGGCGGCCTGGGGTGCCAACCACGGTGCCATCTCCTATGGCCATATCGGTGCCGATCTGATCGCACTTGCCTCCATGCTGCGCATCCCCATCGCCATGCATAATGTCGACGAGGGGACGATCTTCCGGCCGAGCACCTGGGCGATGTTCGGCATGGATCCGGAGGGCGCGGACTTCCGGGCCTGCCAGAACTTCGGGCCGCTTTACGGCTGAGAATAACGGCAACCAGTTGGGCCATGGCGAGCGCTCGCCATGGCTCGTCGCTTGCGCCAGGTGCGCAATCTCCACGAGCAACACACGACTCATCGGGCGTCGTGTACTAAATTCCTTTGCGTTTGCGTCTACTTGCCCGATCGAACAGGACCTCACCGGTCATATCCCCCGATCGGATCAGTGCACTGGGAGCCATCTCGACCATGACACTTCCGTTCGACGATCATCCGGCCTACCGGTTTGGTTTCGGTGCGTCCGGCCTTGGCACGCTGACCTGGGACGTGCCCGACGATGTTGCCGATGCCCTTCTCGCCGAGGCTTGGACCGAGGGCTTCCGCTACTATGATACATCGCCGCTTTACGGCTTCGGTCTCAGCGAACTGAGGGTTGGCCGCTTTCTGCGCAACCAACCGCGCGGGGAATACCTCCTGTCGACCAAGGTCGGCCGTTATTTCGTGCCCTATAAGCGCGGCGAGACGCCCGACCGGGGAGGCTGGGTGCGGCCGCAACCACTGAAACCGGTACTCGACTTCACCTATGACGGCTTCATGCGGTCGCTGGAGCAATCCTACAATCGGCTCGGAGCCCAGACGATCGACATCGTCTACATTCACGATCTCGACCGGCGGAACCTCAAGGCCGACTTCGATCGGCACTATCGCGACACGCTCGACAGCGGCTACCGGGCGCTTGACGAACTGCGGCGCAGTGGCGATCTCAGGGCGATCGGTGCCGGCATCAACGAGGCCGACGTCGCAGCCGATCTCATCTCCAAGCTCGATCTCGACGTGGTGATGCTGGCCGGCCGCTACACGCTGCTCGAACAGCCGGGCCTCGCCGACTTCCTACCGCTTGCCGAGCGGCGGGGCGTTGGCGTTGTAGCCGTTGGTATTTTCAACTCCGGCATCCTGGTGAAGCCGCCGGAGGCCGGAGGCAATTACGACTACGGCGCGGCGCCTGCCGAGATCGTCGAGAAGGCACGGCGAATCGCCGCGGTCTGTTCCGAAGCCGGTGCCGTGATGCCGGCGGCGGCGGTACATTTCCCGCTGGCCCACCCGGCGGTCAAAGCTGTCGTTGTCGGCATGAGCAGGCTCGGCGCCGCCAAGCAGAACTTCGACTGGTATCGGACGGCGGTCCCTGTCGCCCTTTGGGACCGGCTCAGAGCCGAAGGATTGCTCTCGGCCAACGCACCGACACCCTGATCTGTTTTCCTTGTCGTTCAGTCGTTGACGCCCCGCCACGGCCGCGTGCCGCAGCGGGGCGTTTCGTCTTGGGGTGCGGGACTGGCCATTCGTCGATGTCGGCAGCATTGTCTCTTGCCAAGAATGGGCGATGAGTATAATTTGAGGGTCGAATTTTACCGGCGGTACGGAGGGTGCCGGAAAACGTTCGTCAGGGACTGGAGGAAACGTCCTTGATGTAATCACATCAAATTTGACGGCTATCCAACAGGAGAAGCACGTCCGTGATTTGTCGTGCTTAAGCGAGGATAAACGCGTTTGTCGCCATATCTGGGAGAACCTCATGACGGAGATGGGAAATTTCTTCGTCAAATGGATGATGGTCACAACGCATCTAGGTGATCAAAATGAGTTGCATCCATCAACGCTTTGAGGCATCTATCCTCGCGTGAGGTATATCTCGAACCAACGACGATGCCTATGACGGGCGTTGCCGGGGGAAGTGACCGGAGGATCAATCATTCGGTCGTGGTTCGGGTGCAAGGAGGCCGCCGGGGAGGCGGCTGGACCCGTCAGGGTCTTCAGGAGGAGTGATAATGAAACTTTCTACCATTCTCTCGAGCACGATTCTGGCCGCCGCCGTCGCGCTGCCCATGGCCGCCCAGGCGTCCGCTGACAAGCCGGTCATCGGCTTCTCGATCGACGATCTGCGCGTTGAGCGTTGGGCTCGCGACCGCGACTATTTCATCGCTGCCGCCAAGGATCTGGGCGCCGAAGTGGTGGTGACCTCGGCTGATGCCAATGAGCAGAAGCAGGTCAACCAGGTCGAGACGTTGATCGCCAAGAAGGTCGACGCCATCGCCATCGTGCCGATGAACTCGCAGGTATTCGGCGAAGTCATCGACGAGGCCCACAAGGCCGGCATCAAGATCGTGTCCTATGACCGCCTGATCCTGAACGCCGACGAAGACGCCTACATCTCCTTCGACAACGAGCGCGTCGGCTTCCTGCAGGGCGAGGCTGTCCTCAAGGCCGTGCCTCAGGGCAACTACTACCTGTTGGGTGGCGCGCCGACCGACAACAATGCCAAGTTGCTTCGCGCTGGTCAGGAGAAGGCCATCCAGGCTGCCGTCGACGCCGGCAAGGTGAAGGTGATCGGTTCGCAGTGGGTCAAGGAGTGGAGCGCGACCGAAGCGATGTCGATCATGGAGAACGCGCTGACCGCCGCCAACAACAAGATTGACGCTGTCATCGCCTCGAACGACGGCACGGCCGGTGGTGCCATTCAGGCTCTCGCCGCTCAGGGCCTCGCTGGCAAGGTTGCCATCTCCGGTCAGGACGCCGACCTCGCCGCCATCAAGCGCGTGATCGACGGCACCCAGACGGTCACCGTCTACAAGCCGCTGAAGCTGATTGCCTCTGAGGCCGCCAAGCTGTCCTACAAGCTGGTCAAGGGCGAGAAGGTTGAGTTCAACGCCAAGCTCGACAACGGCAAAAAGCAGGTCGACTCTGTTCTGCTGACGCCGATCCCGCTGACCAAGGAAAACGTGATGAAGGTCGTCGAGGACGGCTTCTACACGAAGGAACAGGTCGGG
>JAGSYV010000171.1 GCA_018262505.1 Pseudomonadota bacterium | reverse complement strand
GACGTCTGTTGGGACTTTCAGCACGGCAAGTCGCCTATGCGATCAAGCGACTCGGCATTTCCATCCAGCACCTTTAGCCGACTGGATAGTTTGCAGCCTTGGCCGCCGTCGGTGGTAGGCGTAGCGGCAGATGCCCTGCCGGTACACTCATCGCCGTAGCCTTGAAGTGCATGGTTTCGAGCGCCGGACGAACGGTCGCGGCACCAGCGCTCATCGCCGGGCAACAGTCACGCCTGAACCGCTCGGCGGCTTCGGAAATTTCCTCGCGTAGAGCCGTTTCGTCGACGCGGGTCAGCTTGCGGTCGGCCATCACGACCCGGCCATCGGTGATGACCGTTCTGACCGCTTCGGAATTCACCGAGAAGGCAATCTGGTTGCGGATGTCATGCAGCGGCAGGAAGCCCCAATCGTAGCGATCGAGCAGGATGATATCGGCTTTCTTGCCGATCTCCAGCGAAGCGACCTCGTGTTGCATCAGGCTGGATCGCGCGGCCGCATGCGTCGCCATCTCATAGACCTCGTGCGCCGAAACCCAGGTATGAAAGTCGTGGCTGCCGATCTTGTGCAGGCCTGCCGCCACCTTGATCGCCTGGAAGATGTCGGCACTGTCGGCCGAGGCGACACCATCGCATCCCAGAGCCACGTTCACACCCGCCTGCTTGAGCTTGCGGATCGGCGAAACACCGGAACCGAGCTTGAGATTGGCCAGCGGATTATGGGTGGTCGACGCGCCCACTGACCCCATCATTTCCATGTCGGCGTCTGTCAGCCAGATGGCATGGTTCATGGTCAGGCGGTGTGTCATGCAGCCGACCTTGTCGAGGAAGGCTGGCAGCGTCATGCCATACTTGGTCTGGCCGGTGACCGCCTGCGTCTTGGTCTCGAGAACGTGGCAGTGGATCGGCAGGTCGAGCGTCCGGGACAGTTCCCCGACTTCTTCGAGCAGCTCCGGCGAACAGCGCTGCGGCCCGCAAGGGCCCAGGATGATGCGCATGCCGTCCTTGTCGTGCCAGCGGTTACGCAGTTCGTAAAGCCCTCATCCCACATGGAGGCGGTGATCCAGCCCTTCAGCCCAAGGTCACGGTAGGCGGTGGCCGTCGCATCCACCGCGTCGGGCGTGAAGGCCATGTTGATGACGTCGTCCTGCAACGACGTGACGCCGGATCGCAGGGAGACGACGCCGACAAGCATGGCCCTGAGGTAGTGCTCGCGCCAAGTCAACGTCGGCGCGCCGAACGGTGGGTAGACCTCCGACAACCAGATCTCCAATGGCAGGTTATCGTAGCGCCCCATCTCGAAGCCTTCGTTCGAATGCATGTGCGCATCGACGAAGCCCGGCAAAACGATGGAGCGCCCGGCGTCGATCACTTCGAGAACAGGATAGCCGGCGGCCTCGGCCGACAGGTCGGCACCAATGGCGGCGATACGGTCGGCAACCACCAAGATGTCACCGCTATCATATTCAGTACCAGCAGCGTCGTTGGAGAAAATGCGTCCGTTTCGGATCAGAAGGGCCATGTCTGTTTCCTTGTTAAGGCGTGGGTGCGCTGGGTGGCGGCACGGAATCTGCTTTGAGAAGGCCATCGAATTTTTCGATGGCTTGATTGCAAACCTGAGGTGTAGGAAGCCGATGCTTCGCCCGATCGAACATGGACTTGACGTGCGCTTGATGCGCATCTTCCTGATTCTGATCGAGGAATGCTCCGTTTCCCGGACGGCGGTCCGCCTCGGTCAGAGCCAACCGGCCATCAGTCTGGCGCTGAAGCGCCTCAGGGAAATCCTTGGAGATCCCCTTCTCGTCCGCTCCGGAGCCCATTTGGTGCCAACGGAGCGGGGGGCGGAAATCGGCCGGCGCGTAGCGGATATTCTTGCTGAAATCGACGGCATGGTGCTCAACGCGGAGACATTCGAACCGTCTACCGATGTGCGCAGCCTGCGCATCCAGGCGGCAAACTGTCTCGGTACCTTCTTCCTGCCGCGTATCGCCGCCGCCCTGCGCCGCGAGGCGCCGGCCATGCAGGTGGATTTCAGCGCCATCCCGGATGAACGCGACATCTTCGAAGAGATGGAAGCCGGCTCCATCGATCTGACCATCGGCAACTGGCCGGCGCCCCGCGAGAATCTCAGGATTGCGCCGCTGCTCGACGCCGACATGGTGCTGGTCATGCGGCGAGACCATCCGTTCGCGAAACGGACCAACCTCACGCTCGAGGAATATTTGACGCTGGAACACCTGTCGCCCACGCCGACCGCATCGGCGGCGATCAGCCCGGTGGACGGCCGTCTCGCCCAACTCGACCGCAAGCGCCGCATCTCGATGACGGTGCCGGAGTTCACGCTGGTGCCGTGGGTGCTCGCCGCTTCGGCCGGTCTGGTATTCACCTCCAGCCGCCCCTTCGCCGAGGAAATGGCCAGCAACATGGCCTTTGCGCTGGTGGACGCGCCGCCCGAGCTCGGCTTGATGAAATTTTATCTGCTCTGGCATGAGCGCGCCCACCACTCGTCTTTCAATCGCTGGCTCAGATCACTCGTTCGGAGGGTTTCGCAGGACCTCACCGACCGCGGGTCTCTACCGTCGCCGAAAAAAGAGGCGGCTTCCATATTGCCCACCTGATAATCATTATTAGCTGCGCAGGCCTTTCTCCGAGCGGAAAATTCGCTTCAATCGGTGTCCGTCCAAGCAAACATCGGGGAACAACCAACATGTCGGACAATAGACTTTCGAGGGCTGCCGCCGCTTGTCTTGCGGCCACGATGCTCGTAACGGCGGGCCTTCCCGCCGTCGCCGAGGATTTCAAGGGCAAGACACTGGTGGTCGGCACGTGGGGCGGCGATATCGAGCGCCTTCTGCGCCAGAACGCCGCCGAGCCGCTGGAGAAGGAAACCGGAGCCAAGGTCGAGTTCGTGCTGGGCGGCTCGGGCGACCGCATGGCCCGCATCTACGCCGAGAAGGCCAACCCGACGATGGATGTCGCCTTCGTCAACATCTACGAGGCGCCGCAGGCGCTGAAAGATGGCATGGTCGAGGCGCCAGACCCGAACGCCCCCTATTTCAAGGATGTTTGGGACGGCATGAACAATGGCTGCTACGCCATGTCCTTGGTCGGCCTCGGGATCGCCTACAACAAGAAGCTGGTTTCCAAGCCGCCGGAATGGGCCGACATGTGGAAGCCTGAGTTCAAGGGCAAGATCGCCCTGTCGAGCTATCCCGGCTCCGAAGGCGATGGCGTGCTCGGCGTCGCAGCCCGCCTCGCCGGCAAGGACGAGCATGATCCGGATGCGGCCTTCGGCAAGCTCAAGGAGCTGACGCCGATCGCCATGACCTACACCAATCTCGATGAGATCTTTGCCATGATGGACGCCGGCGAAGTGGCGATGGCGCCGATGATCTCCGGTTACGTGCTCGCCGCCCTCAAGACCCACCCCGACATCGGGTTCTCCTTCCCGAAGGAGCCCGGTCCGGTGCTGGTGCGCGACATGCTGTGTCTGGTCAAGAACTCGCCGGAGCCGGAGCTCGCCAAGAAGTTCGCGGCTCTGGCCCTCGGGGTCAAGAACCAGACGGACTACGCCGAGCAGCTCTACTTCGGCCCGACCAACAAGAACGTCAAGCTGTCGTCCGCGGTGTCGGCCGACGTCATCGACACGCCGGATGAGGTCAAAGGTCTCTTGCAGCTCGACTGGCCCTACGTGATCTCGCAGCGTGCCAGCTGGACTCAGCGCTGGAACAAGGAAATCCTCGGCCAGTAACGAGCCATGCCGCGGCGCCTCCTACCCTGGGGTACGCCACATGCGGCAGATGGCCACTCCCGAAACTGCGGTGCTCGCTCCCCTGCCCGAACCGCAGCCCGGTTTGCCACCGGTCGAGGCACCTTCCGGCGCGCGATGTCTCCCCCTCGTGCGCCGGCCTTTCCATTCACTGAAGGTTATCGTTGCCGATGCCGCCGTCAATTCTGCTCCTGCTGCCGGCACTCGCTCTTTCGGCCGTGGTGTTTCTCGCCCCCTTCGTCTGGTTGGCGAGCACATCCTTCCGAACCCAGGCGGAGGGATCGCTGCTGCTCGCGGACGGGCTATCCTTCGACAACTACGTCCGCCTTTTCGCCGATCCGTTCTTTCTGGAGGTTCTGCTGCGGACGCTGGCCTACAGTGCCATCACGACAATCCTGTCGCTGATTGTCGCTCTGCCAGTGGCGCGCTTCATCGTCACCCGCGCTGGCCGTCTCAAGGGCATCCTGCTGGCCCTGATGCTGGTGCCTTTAGTTTCTGGCGCGCTGTTGCCTTCGCTCGGCATGCTGCATCTGATGGGGCCGCTTGGCGTGGTCAACGGCGCCGCCCGGCTCATGGGCCTGCCAACAGTGAAGCTGCTCGGCACACCCACCGGCATCCTGATCGGCCTCGTTCAATCCTTTCTGCCCCTGATGGTCCTGCCCCTCGTCAACACTCTGGCTCGTCTGCCAACTGACCTGGAGCAGGCCGCTGCTTCGCTGGGGGCGCCGGCAATCGCCATATGGCGCCGCGTGATCCTGCCGCTCGCCATGCCCGGCGTGGTGGCAGGCTCGGTGCTGGTGTTCTGCGCCACCTTCACATCGTTCGTCACGCCGCAGGTGCTTGGGCAGGGGCACATCGCCACATTCGGAACCGTGGCCTACCAACAGGCGGGCCAGGTACTCGACTGGCCGTTCGCTTCAGCGCTCGCCATGGTCGCGCTCGCCATGATCGGCCTCCTGCAAGCTGCCATCGCCATCGGCAGCCGCCTCATTCGCCGTCAGGAGGCCCTGTGATGTCCCCGGCCGCCACCCACGCATTGGTTATGCGCCTCGGTCGAGGTCTCCACGTTCTCTGGACGGTCCTTGCCTACTTCGTGTTGCTCGCGCCGATCGCCGTTCTGATCCTCGCCTCTTTCGACGACGGCAGCTTCTTCCGCTTTCCGCCGCAACGGCTGTCGTTCCGCTGGTTTGAAGCCGCGACTGTCAGCCGCGAATACCGCAGCGCGCTCGGCATATCCTCGGTGGTGGCACTGCTTGCGGCGGCCATAGCGGTCGTCACAGGCTCGCTCGCCGCCTATGTCCTCGTCCGACATCGCCCTCGCGGCGCCCGGGTCATCGAGGCCATCCTGCTTGCCCCGCTGGTGCTGCCGCTGATCGTCTGGGCGATCGCGCTGATGCAGATCTATTCGGCGCTCAGCCTCACCGGTACGCTGACCGGGCTGGTGCTCGCCCACACGGTGATCACCCTGCCCTACGCCGTGCGCATCATGCATGCCACGTTCGAGCGGATCGATCCGGCGTTCGAGGCGGCGGCAACAAGTCTCGGCGCCCGTCCATTCGACGTGGCGCGGCGCATCGTCATCCCGCTCGCCCTGCCCGGCCTGCTGACTTCGGCCGCCTTTTCACTTCTGGTCTCGTTCAACGACGTCATCGTCTCGGCGCTCATTGCCGGAGGCCGCTGGATGACCTTTCCCGTCCGCCTTTATTCGCAACTGCGCGGACAGGGCGTCGATCCAACCACGCTCGCCATCGGCGCGGGCATCATCGCGATCATCCTTCTCGCCGCCATTATCGGTGAGTTGACGATGAAATGGTCGCGGCAAGTGTGAGTGCATCATGACTGATTATCCCTACCTCGATCGCATGCCGAAGTTTGAACGCGACGGAATTCCCTCGCTGACCGGCTTCCGGCGCGAGAGCGTTGCCGCCAAGGTTGTCCTTGCCGTCCGTGATCCGCTGGTCGTGGGCGAAGGGGCTGGCGAAGACCAGATCGTGGCCGAACTCGAAGGCGCCGAGCAGGTTGCCCGCACCGGTCTTTTCACCACCTACACCGGCCGCTTTCGCGGTGTACCGATTTCCGTCGTGCTCGGCGGGTCGGGCTCGCCGGAGGCTGAACTCGCCCTGATGGATCTCTTCAACTACACCGATTGCGATACGGTCATCCGCATCGGCGGCTGTGGCGCCTGGGGCGAGAAAGTGCGCGTCGGCGACATCGTCATTTCCTCGGGCGCCGTGCGTGACGAGGGCATGACCAAGGCCCACGTTCGTGCCGAGTATCCCGCGGTCTCCGACTGGCGGGTGGTTGCCGCCATGGCAGCTGAGGCCAAGGCCATCGGGCACCCCTTCCACGTCGGCATCACCCGTTCGGGCGACAGTGAGTATTGCGGCTGGGGCAAACCCGGTCCCGGCGGCTATCTGCAGGATGAACACAAGCAGATCATCGACTACTGGCGGCGCGCCGGCATTCTCAACACGGACCGGGAAGCCGCTGCGATCCTCACGCTTTCCAGCCTTTATGGCCGCCGCGGCGGCGCGGTTTCGTCGGTCGGCGACAATGTGGTGACCGGCGAGCCCCATCGCTCGGGTTCCGGCCAGCGCAACGCCATCCTCGTCGGGCTCGGCGCATTGGCGCGCCTCGCCGAGGAGGGGCAATGAAGGACTACCTCCACATCGAAGATGTTACCAAGCGCTTCGGCGAAACCGACGTGCTGAAGGGGATTTCGCTCACCATTCCCAAGGGCGATTTCGTGGCCCTGCTCGGCCCTTCGGGCTGCGGCAAATCGACGCTGCTCAAGATCATCTCCGGCCTGGAAACCGAGACGGCGGGGCGCATCCGCCTGGCCGGTGAATGGTTGGCCGGCGTGCCGGCTTTCCGGCGCGACATTGGCGTGGTCTTTCAAAGCTATGCGCTGTTCCCGCACCTGAGCGTGGCCGAGAACGTCCGCTTCGGCCTCGACATGCGCCGCATGGGGCGGGCGGAGGCCGACGAGCGCGTGCGCGAGGCGCTCGATCTCGTCAAGCTCGATGGTCTCGGCGACCGCATGCCGCGCCAGCTATCAGGCGGCCAGCAGCAGCGCGTCGCCATCGCCCGGGCGCTCGCCATTCGCCCTCGCCTGCTGCTGCTCGACGAGCCGCTCAGCAACCTCGACGCCATCCTGCGCAAGAGCGTGCGCGTCGATCTGCGCGAGCTGCACGCGCGTGTCGGGGCCACCACCGTCATGGTCACGCACGACCAGGAGGAGGCGATGAGCATGGCCGACAAGGTGGCGGTGATGCATGACGGGGCCATCGAGCAGTGGGGAAGCCCGGAAGACATCTACGAACGCCCTGCCACCGCTTTCATCGGCACCTTCGTCGGCAATCCGCCCGCCAGCCTGGTAACGGCTCGCCGACATCTTTCCGGAGGCTGGAGCGTTGGCGAGTCGGCTTGGTCCCCGGATCCTGCGCTGGCCGAAAGGCTGGATAGGGTGAGGAACCTCGAAGTCAGGCTTGGGCTGAGGGCTGAACGGCTCGACCTCGTCGAGCACGATGCGCCAGGTGCCTTCGCGGCCGAACTCACGTCATCGGAGTATCTCGGTGGCGAGCGCTTGCTGCATTTTCTCGTGGAGGGTCATCGTGTCGCTGTCGCCCACGCCGGCGCAGTTCCCGCCATTGGCGCGGTCGTCGGCCTCCGACCGCGCGCCGCCGACGTGATGCTGTTCGACATCAATACCGGCCTCAGGATCGACACCCAATGAGACGCCCCGAATTTTTCTGCATCGGACCGGTCGTCCTTGATCGGGTCATCGAAGTCGACCGCATCCCTGGCCCCGACGACAAGGCTTTTATCAGTGCCAAGTACGATACGGCCGGTGGTCCTGCCCGAAACGTCGCCTTCGCACTGGCCAGTTGGGGTGAGCGTGTGATCGCTGCTTCCGTCGTTGGCGATGATTCCATCGGCCAGCGGCTGCTCGACAGACTGAGCGAAGCCGGTGTGGGAACCGACGCCATTGAACGCGTGCCGGATCTGGAAACGGCAAGCTGCACCATCATCGTCGATGGCACAGGGGAGCGGGCAATTCTCATCGACCCGATCGACGATGCTGTACTCGCCCGCATTGGGTCGAGCTTGCGTCCATCGGCGGGCGATGCCGTTCTTGCAAACCTCTTCCACGATCACGCCGCTTTCGATGCGCTGACCGAGGCTCGCTCGGTCGGCGCCTTGGCGTTTATCGATCTGGAATGGCCCGAGATTGGGCGGTGGGGCTGGGCCGCAGCCGGGCGCGCCGCCGCAGCTGCAGATGTTGTCGTCACCAATCGACAAGTGCTCAAGGCATTTGCCGAGGAACGGGGTCTTGCACCCGACGACAGAGCAGCGGCGGCCCTTGCCCATGAGTTCAAACCAACTGGCGGACGCGTCTGCGTGACGCTCGGCGCCGACGGCGTGCTCGCCCGCGACGGCAATCACCTCTTCCGCCTGGCGGCGATGCCTGTAACGCCGAAGAACACCACCGGCGCCGGCGACCGCTTTCTTGCCGGGCTCGCCCGGGCGCTGACCGCCGGTATCCCCTTCGAACGCTCGCTCGCCCACCTCTTTCCGCTGGAGTCCTGCCGTGAAAACTTCCCCCGAGGCCATTCGCCGGGTGTTCGCAGCCGCCTGCCTGGGCGACGCTCTGGGCGCCGCGACCGAGGCCATGCACCCCAACGACATCATCGCCGTGTTCGGCGGCCGGGTGGATCGCCTGTTGCCGCCGCCGCCCAAGGCGCCCTTCGCTGCCGGCCTGACGCCCGGCAGGCTGACCGACGATGCCACGCAGATGCTGGCCATGGCGCGGCGCATCGTCGCCACCGGTGGCCAACCGACGGTCGACGATGCCGTCGCCGGCATGCTCGATTGGGCCGGAGATGCTGATGTCTTCGCCCGCTTCGCCGGGCCGACCACGCGCATCGCCGTCGAGCAGTTGAAAGCCGGAGCTGATCCGGCGGCCGTCGCCAGCCCGGCCGTCTACTCCTGTATGTTCGGCACATCGAATGGCGGGGCGATGCGCGCACCGGCGGCCGGCTGCGCCAGGCCGGGCCGTCCGGAAGAAGCGGCCAAGCTCGCGGCCATACTCTCGGCGCCGACCCACAACACGCAAGTGGCCTTCGGGGGCGCTGGCGCAGTGGCGGGCGCCATTGCTGCCGGCCTGGGCGGGGCCGAATTCGCCGACATCGAAGAGGTCGCCATCGTCAGCGCCCGCAGCGGCGAAGCCGAGGCTGCCGCGTGGGGCCGCGTCGTCGGTGGGGCCGGCGTGATCCGGCGTATCGGCATGGCGATCGAGATCGGTCGGCATCATGCCGGCGATGTCCACACCGCCGCCGCCGAGCTGACCGAAGTAATCGGCAACGGAGTCGCCATGGCCGAAGCGGTCCCGCATGCCTTCGGCCTCGTCGTCGCAGCACAGGGAAGTGCCTGGCAGGCCATCCTTGGGGCCGTCAACGGCGGCAATGACAGCGACACCATCGCCATGATCGCCGGTGCCATTGCCGCCGCCTACGAGCCGGCAGAAAGCTGGCCGTCCGACATTCTCGCTGAAATCGAGCGGCAGAACGGCCTCGACCTTACTGCCTTCGCTGCCGAATTCGTCGCCTCGCTCTCGCCGGAGACCGCCTGACCATGCGTCGCTACTGGACCGACCTCACAACGCGCGACGCGGCGGCACTGCCGCCCGACACCGTCGCCATCCTGCCGGTTACCGCCGTCGAGCAGCACGGACCGCACCTTCCTGTTGGCACCGACGCCTTCATCAATCGCGGCATGATTGCCCGCTTTCTCGAACTTCTTCCCGACGGCGTGCCGGCAGTCATTCTGCCGGAACAGACGGTCGGCGCATCCGCCGAACATCTCGACTTCGCGGGCAGCTTGGCGCTGTCGCCCGCTCGCCTCATCGACAACTGGACGGACATCATCGCCTGCGCCGCCCGTGCCGGCGTCAAGCGCTTCCTGATCTTCAACAGCCACGGCGGCCAGAGCGGCTTTCTCGCCCACGCCGCGCTCGACCTCCGCGTCCGCCTCGGCCTGTTCGTCGCCTATGCCGCCTGGTTCGATGCTGGCTATCCCGAGGGCATGTTCACACCTGAGGAGATCGCCTACGGCATGCACGGCGGCGCCATCGAAACCAGCCTGATGCTGCATCTCCGCCCGGATCTGGTCCGCCAGGCGGAGATCGCTGACTTCCAGCCGAGCACACGCGAAATCGAGGCCGTGGCACGCCAGTTCTCGGCCAATCCGGGCAATGGCCGTCTCGGCGGCTTCGGCTGGAAGGCTCAGGACCTTCAACGCTCGGGAGTGACCGGCAATGCCGCCGCCGCGACGGCGGAAAACGGACGCGTGTTGCTGGAGCATGTGGCGACACGCCTCGTCGAATTGGTCACCGATCTCGGCAAGGCCGACGATTTCGTGACCCGATACTCCGGCGCTTGATGCTTACGGCAAGGAAGTAGAACAATGTTGATGCGCCGCTGGCGTCGCCGCTGAGCTTCGGTCTGCCCGGCGGAGGGCTATCGGTTTGGGCCAATACATCGCTCTTGCGGACAAGACTGACCTGATCAGGCGGTAGATGCTTCCAAGTCGCAGGATGGTTGCGGGCTACCGGACCCCTGATTTGAACCTGCGATGCTACCTAATTGATTTTCTTAGCCCAGGATAATCGCCACAAAATAAAACCCCATCAAACCATTGAGTTTGCTGGGGTTTTCAGTTCGTCTTGGTTGCGGGGGCAGGCAACCTACGATACCGACATTCGCTGTGTGTATCCATCTAGCTGGGCCACGCCCGCATCGTGCCGTCTGACGTTGCCCCAGGAATTATCCAGTTTTTGAGTTCGTTTCCGGCGTTGGATCTGGATCAAGGGCATCCGCCTGTCGAGTTCGCCCAGCCTTCCAGCTCCAGCCAAACAGCGCCGCTCGGAGCGCCTACTCGCCGCACGAAGGCCTACCGCCTGACCGGCAAGACCACTCGGGCCTGCCTTTGTGGCGCTTATACCGCCTCGACATGACGGCCCCAGAAAAAAGAACTTCCGATGCCGCCTCCCCTCGATGAGCATCACTCATCATCGATTGTGGAGAGGAAAAATGAATCGACTGGAAGGAAAGATTGCCATTGTCACGGGCTCGAGTTCCGGCATTGGCGAAGCGACGGCCAAACTCTTCGCCAAGGAGGGCGCGACGGTTGTTCTGGTGGCCCGCCGGGGAAACCGCCTCAAGAAGGTGAAGGCCGACATCGAGGCAGTGGGCGGCCGGGCCGATTATCTCGTCGCCGACCTGTCAACCCGGGCCGGATGCGAAGCGGCTGTCGAGTTCGCCGTCGCGACCCACGGCCGCGTCGATATCCTGGTCAACAACGCCGGCATACCCGACAAGCACATGCCCACCACCCGCACGTCGGACGAGCTGTGGGACCAAGTGATCGCCGTCGATCTGACCGGCGTCTTCTATCTTTGCCGGGCGGCGCTGAAGCACATGGAGGTGCAATCCAGCGGCAGCATCGTCAATATCTCATCGATCGGGGCGCGGGGCCTGGCTGGGGCGTCCTATTCCTCGGCCAAGGCGGGGCTGCTCTCCCTCACCCGCAACATCGCCATCCAGTTCGCCGGCAAGGGCATCCGCTGCAATGCGACCCTGCCTGGGCCGACACCGACCGAACTCAACACCCCGGAGGCGCTCGCCACCTTCGACAAGGAGATGCCCGGCATCACCGCCCGCCACTTCGATCTCTCGGTGCCCGAAGCCAATACTGAGGACCAGGCGGCGGCGATCCTGTTCTTTGCCAGCGACGAATCCAAGGCCGTCACCGGTCAGTGCCTGACGGTCGACAACGGCGCGACGCTTTGACGCCATAGCCCTGTCTCAAATATCCGGCCGCCGAACCGCAGGTCGGTAAATCAAAGGGTCGCAAGCAACCTGCAAGGGCGCTTGCGGCCCCTTCTTTAGCAGAGCGCTCTGCGTGTCATGTCAAATCCGAATGACGCCGAACACCCCGCCTGCGAGCGCGGGCGGGGTGCGGTCCGGATGAAGGATGCCGTGAAACTGGCAGCCCTTACTTGATCGGATCTTCTTCCTGGCCACCGTTGATGCGCGAACGGATGACCTTGCCCTTCTTTTCCGCCGCCTTGACGAGTTCCGCCTCCTCGTGGGCACGCTGCCAGTAGTCGGCCTCGTGCGGCGAGTGCTCGGTGGCCGTCACGTACATTTCAGTGGCAAAGGCACCGCGCAGTTCGCGGGCGATATCTTCCTTCCACTTCTGGCGCAGAATCTGCGTCGTCATGCGGCGCGTCGTGCGCGTACCGGTGCGCATGATCAGTTCGGCGATCTCCCAGGCGCGGGCGTAGGTCGATTCGGTATCCGGGCAGATCTCGTTGACCATGCCAAGGGCAAGCGCCTTGCGCGCCGTAATGATTTCGCCGGTCAACTCGGCATAGGCGTAACGCTTGCGCCCCATCAACTCACGCCAGGCGATCTGAATGCCGTCACCGGGAACCATGTTCGTCCGGTAGTGCATCTCGGTGGTCCAGGCATCCTCAGTGCAGAGCGTGATGTCGTTGAACAGCACCAGATCGGTGTGGAAGGCGGCGCCGTTCCACACGCCGATGGTGGGAACCTCGATGTCGAAGATCTGACCTTCGATGTCGTTGGTGCCGTCATAGAACTGGAAGTCGTACATCTTCCAGGACTCGTCCGGATGCGAGGTGAATTCGGTGGCCGGCTGCCACTCGCCCTTTGTGTTGGTCTTGCCGATGCCTTTGAAGAAATCTTTGCCGGTACCACCGAAGATGATGACTTCGTTCTCCGGATCACGACCGGCCCAGTCGAAGAAATAGTGAAGCCCCTGATGCTCAGGCGCCCCCCATTCCACGCTGCCGCCATTGGTGTGAAGGCGAGCTTCCAGGATGCCATTCTTGCGCTTCATGATGAAACAGTGCTTCAGCCGCTCCGAATACTCTTCGAATGGCATGTGCGGAATGGTCCCGTACTGCTTGTGAGCTTCAACCGTCCGCTTGCTGCGCTCGTGATCGGACGGATAATTTGCCTTGATGACCATGGTCAACTCCTGCGTGGAGACAAGCACCCGTGTCGGGGCTTTCCTCGGGATTCCAGACGCGGAAAAGCAGGGTGCTAATCTATACACCCCTCAGACGGGACAACGCTTCAATGGTGTGTCACTCATCTTGTCGGAACGACTATCATCGCGTTCCGGAGCGCAGAAATTCTTTTTGTTGCTTTCGTTATGCCGCCACGGCATAGGCGAGAGCATGAGGCAAACGATCTCCTCGAGACTTCGCATGGCAGTGCGCTCACCGATCGGAGCCGATGAGCTGGCGGTCTTGAGTGGAGGGGAGGAGGACCGGCGCCGGTGCGCGTCAGGCCAGCAGACTGGCGCTCGACATCTCGCCGACAGTACGTTCACCTGGAGCGGTATCCCAGTCCCAGGTGCTCGAGAAGTCACGAAATTCGGTCAGGAAGGCTGGCAGACTCGGGTTGGCGTTGTCGACGTTCCAGAGCAGCTCAACCTCGAAGACGCAGTCGACTTCTTCGAACATGACGATGCGGGCGTTTGATCCGACCAGATAGCGTCGGTGCAGCGGAAGCAACACCACTGCGCGGTCGTTGAACTCGACGTTGAAGCAGCAGGTTTCCAGGTTCACGCACTCCTTCCAAACCTTGTATTCGACACCATGGTTTGAGAGGAAGTGAGCATTGTACTCGTGCGACATCGGTGAGATTTGCCGACTGAGGCCGATGATCGGCCAATTTGCCAGTTCAGTCACGTTGACCCGCTCTCGGGAGCCGAGAGCATGGTTGCGATTGACGGCGATGCAGAGGGGATCCGTGACGATGGTGAACCGGCTGAGATGGGCGGGCGTACGCCCGCCGCGCGGGCGGAAGACGAAGGCGAGATCGCAATCTCCCTTGTCCACCTGGGCCATAATGGTGTCGATACTACCGTCGATGCAATCGATCGCTACGTGCGGGTGCCGCTCGCTGTAGCCCTTCAGAAAAGTAGACAGAAACGACCGTGTCGCCTCACCGAGGAGTCCGATCGACAGCGAATGACGGCTTACGCCCGGGCAGGCGCGGATAACGGCGAGCGACTGTTCATATTGCGCGACGACCTTGGCTGCTTCAGCCGCGAAGACCCGGCCGACATTGGTCATTTCAACCCTGTGGGTGTTTCGAGTCAGCAACTGCGCCCCGTAATGCTCCTCCAGATACTTCACATGCCGGCTGAGCACCGGTTGGGTCATGTTCAGCCGCTCTGCCGCCCGGCTGAAGTTGAGCTGTTCCGAAAGAACAACGAATTCGCGCAGAAGCCTGATGTCCATGGGCCGGGCTTTCAAAAAGCAGCGAAACAAGCGCTGGCAACACCATAGCGGTCGA
>JAGSYV010000170.1 GCA_018262505.1 Pseudomonadota bacterium | reverse complement strand
AGACCAGGGTCAAGGCCGCCACGACCCAGCCCATGATATCCACAAGTGTCCCCAACTGCCATGCCAGGCCGAGTCCGCCCAGCAAAAGGGCGACATAAAGAATCTGTGCCACCGTATTGGCCTTGGAAATCAGGAGCGGCGCGATCGATACCGGCTTTGATGCCAGCCATGAGACGATGACGCCACCGACGATCAGCGCGTCACGGCTGACCACCAGCACGGCGAGCCAGATCGGTGCATGTCCGGTGGCGGCCAATACCAGGAAGAGCGAGACCAGCAGCGCCTTGTCGGCCACCGGATCGAGCAGGCGGCCGAGTTCGCTCGCCTGTCCCGGCACGTGGCGGGCGATGGCGCCATCGACGCCATCGGAAATGCCGGCGATCACGAACACGGCGAAGGCATAGCCGAAATCACCATCGAGCAGCAGCAGGATAATCGCGGGAACGGCGATCAGGCGGGCCAGCGTGATGAGGTTGGGTATGGTCAAAAAGCGCCCCCGGCGGAAGGTCGTTCCGGTCATTTGAGCATCGCGGGCGTGGTTTCCAAGACCGACCTCCGGCCATATCAGCCGTTTTCCCGGCATGAGAGGCGGGAAAGACGCAGATTGGACTTGTCATTTTCCGTCGTTTCGGCTTCTTGCCGGATATCCACTGCAAAGGGGAGGCGCGAGGCTCCATGAACGGCAAGAACGGGCTCACCTATCGCGACGCCGGCGTTGACATCGATGCTGGAAACGCGCTCGTCGATCGCATCAAGCCTTTGGTGAAGGCAACGCGCCGGATCGGTGCCGACGCCGACATTGGCGGATTCGGCGGCCTGTTCGATCTCGCCGCCTGCAAGTTCCGCGACCCTGTGCTGGTGGCGGCCAACGACGGCGTCGGCACCAAGCTTGCCGTGGCGATCGAGGCGGGCATCCATGGCTTCGTGGGCATCGATCTCGTGGCGATGAGCGTCAACGACCTGGTGGTCCAGGGCGCCGAGCCGCTGTTCTTCCTCGACTATTTCGCGACTGGGCGTCTTTCGGTCGACACGGCGACCGAGGTGGTGGCCGGCATCGCCGAAGGCTGCAAGATGGCCGGCTGTGCATTGATCGGCGGCGAGACGGCCGAAATGCCCGGCATGTATAAAGACGGCGATTACGACCTCGCCGGCTTTGCCGTCGGCGCCGTCGAGCGGGACGGCGTGTTGCCGCGCGATACCGTGCGGGCCGGCGACATCATCCTCGGCATCGCCTCCTCGGGCGTTCATTCCAACGGCTTCTCGCTGGTCCGCAAGATCGTCGAGCGCTCCGGCCTCTCCTACGCCGACCCTTCGCCCTTCTCCCAGGATGAAACGCTCGGCGCGGCGCTGACGGTGCCGACCCGCATCTATGTGAAGCCTATCCTCGCCACCCAGAAGGAAACGGGGGCCATCAAGGCACTCGCCCACATCACCGGCGGCGGCTTTGTCGACAACATTCCCCGCGTCCTGCCGGCCGGCCTGTCGGCGCGCATCGATCTTTCGGCCGTCGACGTGCCGAAGGTGTTCGGCTGGCTGGCCGAGATCGGCGGACTCGATCAGGCCGAACTGGTGCGCACCTTCAACTGCGGCATCGGCATGATCGCCGTCGTAGCCCCCGAGGATGCCGACCGGGTTGCCGCCGCGCTCTCGGCCGCTGGCGAGACGGTCGTTCGCTTCGGCGAGATGGTCGCCGATCCCGAGGGACCGCGCACGTTGTTCGAGGGTGCGCTGGAGTTTTGAAGCAGGGACGCGTGATGGGCAAGCTCAAGGTTGGAATTCTGATTTCCGGGCGCGGATCCAACATGGCGGCGCTGGTCGAAGCGGCACGAGACCCCGCCTTTCCGGCCGAGGTGTGCTGCGTTCTCTCCAACCGGCCCGACGCCAAGGGGCTGGACTTCGCCCGCGAACGCGGCATCCCGACGGTTCTCGTCGACCATAAGGCCTACGCCTCCAAGGCCGAATTCGAGGTGGCGGTCACCGAGGCGCTGATGGACCACGGCGTCGACTTTGTCTGTCTCGCCGGCTTCATGCGCATTGTCTCTCCCGCCTTCATCGAGCGCTGGCACAACCGGTTGATCAACATTCACCCGTCGCTGCTGCCCTCCTACAAGGGGCTTCACACCCACGAGCGGGCGCTTGCCGACGGCGTCAAGCTCACCGGTTGCACGGTGCATTTCGTGCGGGCCGAAATGGATGTGGGACCGATCGTCGCCCAGGCGGCCGTGCCGGTGCTTACCGGCGACACCCCGGACAGCCTCGCTTCCCGCATCCTGACGGCCGAGCACCGCCTTTATCCCCTTGCCGTGCGACTGATTGCCGAGGGCAAGGCGACGCTCAAGGGTGAAGTCGTTGATATAGCCCCCGACGCCGTCGACGAAACCGGGCGACTGTTCTCGGCAATCTAGACCGTCAGAACAGGCTACCCTGCGCTGGTGGCTCGTCGTTCGCAGTGGAATCAGCCTTTTCTTCGGCTGGCTCCGCATCAATGGTAAGCGGCTCGGCGAGCGGGGCGATCAGGGCCTCGTCGTCATTGGCAACACTGTTCGCCCGCTCGCTGACCGGGATCGCTTCCAGCAGTTCATTGTCAGCCGGCCGCAGCAGATGGGCGACGTCGCGCGGGCGACGGTTGCCGCAGTCGAGCCACTCGTCCCAATCCTTAGGATCGAGGATGACCGGCATCCGATCATGCAGCATCGCCATGAGTTTGTTGGCCGACGTGGTGAGGATGGCACCGGTATCGATCTCGCTGCCATCCGGTCCGAGCCAGGTCTCGGACAAACCCGCGAAGGCCATGGTCGAGCCATCGCGCGGGCGAATGTAGTAAGGCATCTTGGCTGTGCCCATCCGTCGCCACTCATAGAAGCCAGAGGCGGGAACGAGGCAGCGGCGGTGGCGCATCGCCGTCCTGAACGATGGCTTGTCGGCCGCCGTTTCGGCGCGGGCGTTGAACAGCAGGGATTGAGTCTTGGCGTCCTTCGTCCAGGAGGGAATGAGCCCCCACCGCACCAGGCGGGCATGTCTGGTGCCATTGAGTCCGGCGTCGACAATCGCAATAGGTTGCGTCGGTGCGATATTGTAGCGGTTGCTCATGTCGAGAAGGCGCTCATCGTAATTCGGGTCATAGCGATACCCGAAGAGGTTCTGCATCGCCCTGAGTGACTCGATAAGCACAAATCGACCGCACATGCGCCGCTCCCCGAAAACCAAGCGTTTGGCGAAGACCGCAATATGTGCTTGGCAGACCACGAAACAAATGCTGGCGTAAGGTATTTGGCAACCTTGACGGCGTTATGTTTCCAAAAGCGATTTTTTCGGCGGGGGACGAATTGGCGGGCACGGCAATCGCGGAAGAACTCGTGAGACCGGGGACTGATTTTTCTCCGGACCGTCTTGCTGCCGCCAACATCCACCCCGATACAAGGCTCGCGACCGACTACCTCAACCATTTCAACGAAGTGGTGATGCTGATCGATATGCTGCCGATGATGCCGGATTGCGCACCGGATGTCGTTGCCTGGCAACCCTGTTCCTATGTCGATCATTTCCGCCAGTCGCATTTCAAGGAGCGCGATCTCGCCATTGCCGCCTATGAGGCGTCGGATCCTGAGCGGCGGCGGGCGTTCGATGACACCGTCGCCCGGATCGATGCTGCAATGGCCAATCTGCAGCAGATGATCATTGATGCGCCGATGGATGCGCTGCCGATCGAGGCGCTCAGCGACCTCTCGGAAATGCGCATCAAACCGCTGCTCGCCCATGCCATGGGCCTCATCAACGGGGCGTCGGTGGCTTCCATCGTCACCGAGGACACCGGCGACGCCCAGTCGGCCGTCGACGCGCTGTTCGGCTGAACCATGCCCTCTCCTCCCCTCGTCCGCCAACCCCGCGTCGGCGTCAGTGTGGGCGTTTGGCGCGGTGGCGAAGTGCTGCTGGTGGTGCGCTCGGGGGATCCCTCCGGCGGTCTCTGGAGCTTTCCCGGCGGCCATCTCGAATGGGGCGAGACGCTTGAGGACGCCGCTCGCCGCGAGGTGTTCGAGGAAACCGGGCTGCGCATCACCATCGCCGGCATCCCACTCGTGCACGAGGTGATTCTCTCCGGCGGCGACGGCGGTACCTTCCGCCACTACGTACTGATTGTCTTCGCAGCGACGGCCGCGGCCAACGCGGAACCGATTGCCGCCTCCGACGCCATGGCCGCCCGCTTCGTTCTACCCGAGCAACTTGCCGAACTCAGCCTGACGCCGAAGCTCGCCGAATTCATCGATCGCACGAGAGCCCTTGTCGAAGGCTGACTGTCCTTGCCCCTTGAAGGCTGACAGTCCAGAATGCCGAAAAGGTTGGGCGCGACGGAGAGCGTTTCTTGCTGAAGATGTTGGCCGTGTTTGTGACGCTTGCCTCGGCGACGCCGCTTCTGGCCGCCGCCCCCCCCCCCCCGCCCTATCAGGCCGACGTCCTTCGTCTGTCCGAGGTGCTCGGCGCGGCAGCCTACCTGGACGGTCTTTGCGGTGGCTCCGCGGCAACCGACTGGCGCGCCAAGATGGTTTCGCTCCTCGATGCGCAGGGGCTGGACGGGCCGGCCCGCCGCCCCTATGTCGAAGCCTTCAACCGTGGCCAGCGTACCTTCGCCGTGGCCCACCGGGCTTGCACCGCGTCGGCGCGCGACGTCCTCCAGCGCTATTTCGCCGAGGGAGCACAGCTCTCCGAACGCCTCGACCAACGCTTCGGCCGGACAGGCGATTCGCCGACCGTGCCCGGCCGCTGATGGTTAGCGATTGGTTAACCGCATGCCCTCAAACTCGTTAACGCTCTTTAACGGTTGGCGTTGCGTCTTGGCAGAACGATGCTAGTGTGACGCCCGTCGATGATGCGGATCGGTGGACGGCAGGTTGCGCTGCGAGCTGATTCCCGAAGGTGCGGATGGGGCCGATGACGGATATGCGGGACGAGCTGCTTGAGCCGGTTGAGGCCACGGTGGGTGATAATTTCAAGCATCGGGCCATGACGCACATGGAGCGCGCCTTCGACGATGCCGACGACGACGGCATCCCGGTCGATGCTGTTGCTCATGCCGCTCTGTTTGCCGCCCTGACGACGCTCGTCGAGTGCTTCGGCGAGGAAAGCGTGGCGCGGCTCGTTTCCGAGCTTCCGGAGAAGATTTCTTCGGGCGGATACACGCTGTTGCGTACCCTGCAGTAAGGCGGAACGGGCGGTCGCGCGAAGCCGGGGGAAGACATGCGGATTTCCATCGGAGCGTTCTTGTTCGCCGCAACGATCGCGGCGAGCTTTTTCCTATGCGCCGTGCCGATGGCCTTTGCCTTTGGAACTCAATCACCCCCCGAGACCAACCGCTCGCCGGGCAATGGCTTTGGCTTCACCATTCCCGGTAGCGACGGATCCGGCGTCGAGCCCGGTGCGGGCTTTGCAAACCCGCCCAACGAGAACGCCGCTGGTTCCCTTCCCGAGGTGCACTACGATCTCTCGACGCTGCCGCCACCTGTCGCGGTCATGCGCGAGAAGATCATTGCCGCCGCCCGATCGGGCGACGAGGCGCAGATGCGGGCGGTGATCGGCCTTTCCAATCCAGCGCCGGTGTTCTCCTCCACCGACGAAGGAGATCCTATCGACACCTTGAAGGCGGCCTCCGGCGATTCCGCGGGGCTTGAAGTCCTGGCCATTCTGCTGGACGTGCTCGACGCCGGATGGGTGGTGAAGGGCGAAGGTACGACGCAGGTCCGTTACGTCTGGCCATATTTCGCGGAGTTCCCCCCGAACGCTCTTGATCGTCGCCAGTTGGTGGAGGTCTACCGCATTCTGACGGCCGGCGACTTCGAGCAGATGCGGGCGGTCGGGTCCTACGAGTTCTATCGCCTCGAGATTGGCGCCGACGGGCGCTGGCTCATGTTCATGGCCGGCGAATAACCCTGCCAGGATTGAGGATGCCCTCGGGGTCGAGAGCGTCCTTGAGGCGCCCCATCAATTCAAGGTCGAGCGACGGCTTCACCTCGGCCAGAAGGTCGACCTTAAGTCGCCCGACACCGTGTTCGGCTGCCACCGAGCCATCATATTTTCGCACCACCGCGTGCACGACGGCGTTCATCTCGTCCCAGCGATCCAGGAACGCCTGACGATCTCCGCCTTCGGGCTGGCTGACGTTGAAATGAATGTTGCCGTCGCCCATGTGGCCGAAGGGCACCGGCCGGCAGCCGGGGAAGGCCGCTCGCACGGCGGTCATCGCCTCGTCCAGGAAGGCTGGCAGGTCACCGATCGGCACGGAGATATCGTGCTTGATGGAGCCACCTTCGTATTTCTGAACCTCGCTCATGCCGTGGCGGAGCCGCCAGAACTCATCGATCTGGGACAGGGACTGTGCCACCGATGCATCAAGTGCCTCGCCAGCTGCCACAGCGCCTTCGAGAAGGTCGAGAATGACGGCGCTAGCTTCGGCATCGGAAAGACCTGAACTGACCTCGACCAGTACGTACCACGGCGCGGAAGCGGTCGGCGGCCGAGCCCCGACGAGATGGCGCAGGGCAAACTCCATGGCCATGCCCGACATCAGTTCAAAGCCGGTGAGACCGAAGCTGGCCGTTGCCTGGGCGCGTGCGAACAGGTCGAGCGCCGCCGACGGCGAGGCGACGGAAACGAAGGCAGCGGCCAGCCCGCGCGGACGATGACGGAGCCTCAACGCGGCCGCCGTGATGATGCCCAGCGTGCCTTCGGAACCGATAAACAATTGTTTCAGATCATAACCGGCGTTGTCCTTGCCAAGTCGCCGAAGGCCGTTCCAAATGCGTCCGTCGGCGAGCACCACCTCAAGGCCAAGCACCAGGTTGCGCGCGTTGCCGTAGGCGAGCACGGCGGTGCCGCCAGCGTTGGTCGCGATGTTGCCACCGATCTGGCACGAGCCAAGCGAGGCGAGCGTCAGCGGAAATATGCGATCCGCCGCTTCGGCTGCAGTGTGCACGGCGGCGAGCGGCATGCCGGCCTCGACGACCATGCTGTTGCCAAGCGGATCAACCGACCGCACCTTATTAAGTCGCTCTAAAGAAACGACGATTTCCTGTTTCCCCGGTACGGGGATCTGGCCGCCAACCAGGCCGGTATTGCCACCCTGCGGCACAACCGCCGTCTTCGTCTCGTGGGCAAGGCGCAGGATGGCGGCGACTTCCGCTGTGTCGGCCGGCCTGAGAACGAGCGGCGTTTCACCCTGGTAGAGGTCGCGCCATTCCACGAGATAGCGCGCCTTGTCCGCCGCATCCACGAGCGCGTGGCCGGGTCCGACGAGGGCTTTGAAGCGGGAGAGGAGATCGGGTGTCGACGGAGTTTTCATGCGGCGGAACCTA
The DNA here is from genome assembly GCA_018262505.1 of Pseudomonadota bacterium. GTDB lineage: Bacteria > Pseudomonadota > Alphaproteobacteria > Rhizobiales > Pleomorphomonadaceae > Pleomorphomonas. The sequence continues at coordinate 5,477 of JAGSYV010000170.1, read as the reverse complement.
CAGCCGCCCAACGAGGCCGGTCCTCGACTTGCTATTGTCATAATCCTTGTGTCATACGAGCACCACATCAGGATTTGATTAGGCGGGGTTACAAAAATGGCAGGTGCTGTGGGTCTGATGGCGGGCAAGCGTGGCCTGATCATGGGATTGGCCAACAACCGTTCCATCGCCTGGGGAATTGCCAAGTCTCTCCATGACGCCGGTGCCGAGATCGCGCTGACCTATCAGGGCGACGCGCTGAGGAAGCGCGTCGAACCTCTGGCCGCCGAGCTCGATGCGATGGTGGTGGGCCATTGCGACGTGGCCGAGGCCGAGACCATCGATGCCGTCTTTGCGACGCTCGCCGAAAAGTGGGGCAAGATCGACTTCCTGGTGCACGCCATTGGCTTCTCCGACAAGGATGAGTTGACCGGTCGCTACGTTGATACCAGCGAAGCCAACTTCCAGAAGACCATGCTGATCTCGGTCTATTCCTTCACGGCCGTCGCCAGGCGTGCCGAGAAGCTGATGAGCAGTGGCGGCTCGATGCTGACGCTGACCTATTATGGCGCCGAGAAGGTCATGCCCAACTATAACGTCATGGGCGTCGCCAAGGCGGCGTTGGAAGCCTCGGTCAAGTATCTCGCCGTCGACCTCGGGCCGCAGAACATTCGCGTCAATGCCATCTCGGCCGGCCCGATCAAGACGCTGGCTGCCTCCGGCATCGGCGACTTCCGCTATATCCTCAAGTGGAACGAGTATAACGCGCCGCTGCGCCGCACCGTCACCATTGAGGAGGTGGGCGACAGCTCGCTCTATCTCCTGTCCGATCTCAGCCGCGCCGTCACCGGCGAAGTGCTGCACGTCGACAGCGGCTATCATACCGTCGGTATGAAGGCCGTGGATGCGCCGGACATTTCTGTCGTCAAGGACTGACCGAAGCGGATTTCCGATCAAGAGGCCGGGCCGAAAGCCCGGCTTTTTGCATTCCAGTCCATTGCCTTGCGCAAGCCATGGTGAAGTTCCCGTCGATCGCTTCCGTTACAAGGCATCGAGACCTCTCGGCAATGCGGGCACCCTGCTTACGGTCATGTCCGATGCCATACGGAGAACGGTCATGTCGTCCCAACTGCCGACGCTCGACGAGCTGAAAGCCCAGGCTCGTCGTCTCAGAAGCTCGCTTGCCGAAACCGGCAGCGATATCAGCCATTCGAAATCCCTGGAACTGATCGCCCGGCAATACGGCTTCGCCGACTGGAACACGCTTTACGCCAAGGCCGGCAACGAGCCGCCGCGGCGCTCGTGGAACCCTGGCGATCGCGTGAAGGGCAGCTATCTCGGCAAGGCTTTCGAAGGCACCGTCTTGGCGCTGAAAGCCGCCACGTCAGTGCCCGGCTACTACACTATCACCGTCGACTTCGACGAGGCGGTGGACGTGGTCGAGTTCGAAAGCTTCTCGGCTTTCCGCAAGCGCGTTACCGCCACCATCGACGAAGAGGGCATCAGCCCGTCAAAGACGTCGAATGGCCGGCCGCACATGGTGCTGATGGCCTGACCACACGCAATCCTGGAGCCTGTTCGGCTTGCCCCGACGGACTCCAGGTTTCGTTTCCTTTCTCCGAAAATCGGTCCCGTCTCCCTGACAAACTCAGGCGAGCAGTGCCTTCGTGGCCGCCGCGACGTCGGGCTGCCGCATCAGGCTTTCGCCGATCAGGAAGGTTCGGGCACCAACACGCGCCAGGCGCGCCAGATCGGCCGGTGCAAACAGGCCGGATTCGGCGACCAGAATACGGTCGGTCGGCACAGCCTTGGCCAGTTCCTCGGTGGTCTCAAGCCGCGTCTCGAAGGTGCGAAGGTTGCGGTTGTTGATGCCGAGAAGCGGCGACCGCAGCCTCAGTGCCCGTTCGAGCTCAGGAGCGTCATGCACCTCAAGGAGCACGTCCATACCAAGTTCGAAAGCGGTATCCTCAAGGCGCTTGGCCGTATCGTCGTCGACGGCGGCGAGGATGATCAGAATGCAGTCGGCACCCCATGCCCGCGCCTCATAGACCTGATAAGGCGAAAACAGGAAATCCTTGCGGAGCGCCGGCAACGCCGCCGCCGCCCGCGCGGCCTTCAGATAGTCCGGATGTCCCTGAAAGGACGGTGCGTCGGTCAGGACGGAAAGACAGGCGGCCCCTCCCACCTCATAGGCATGAGCCAGCGCTGGTGGATCGAAGTCGGGCCGGATGAGCCCTTTCGACGGGCTGGCCTTCTTGATCTCGGCGATCAGCGCGTAACGGCCTTCGCCATGCTTCTTCTCGATGGCGGCCTGAAAGCCGCGTGCCGGCGCTTGATCGGCAGCCAATGCCTTGATCTCGGCCAGCGGAATCGCAGCCTCGGCGGCGGCGATCTCCTGCCGCTTGTAGGTTTCGATGCGGGCGAGGATATCGGCCACGGCTTTTCCTCAGGCGTTGGAGCGGGCGACAAGCCGGTCGAGCGCCGCCAGGGCACGACCGCTGTCGATGGCATCGGCGGCGAGCGTCACGCCATCCTTCAGCGTCGGCACGCGATCTGCGATGATCAGCGCGGCCGCGACGTTGAGCAACACCGTATCGCGGTAAGCACCGGCAGCGCCGTTCAATAAGGCCCTGAGCGCCTGGGCGTTGTCTTCGGCCGAGCCACCACGCACCGCTTCCGGCGCGTAGTACGGCAGGCCGGCGTCATCTGGCATCACCTCGAAAGAGCGCACCGCGCCATTCCTCAGTTCCGCAACATAGGTCGGACCGGACAGCGTCATCTCGTCGAGCCCGTCGGAGCCGTGGACCACCCAGACCACTTCGGAGCCGAGGGCGGCCAGCGTTTCGGCCACCGGCAGCAGCCATTCACGCGAAAAGACGCCGACCAACTGGCGCCGCACACCAGCGGGATTGGAAAGCGGTCCGAGGATGTTGAAGACGGTGCGCGTGCCAAGTTCGACGCGGCTCGGTCCGACGTGCTTCATCGCCGAATGGTGCACCGGCGCGAACATAAAGCCAACGCCCGCTTCGCGGACGCAGGCGGCGATGGTCTCCGGTCCGATATCGATCTTCACGCCCAGCGCCATCAAGACGTCGGCGGCGCCGGACTTGGACGACAGCGCCCGATTACCATGCTTGGCGATGGTAAGGCCGGCGCCGGCCGCCACGAAAGCCGAGGCGGTGGAAATATTGAAGCTGCCGGACGCGTCGCCGCCAGTGCCGACAATGTCGACCGCGTCCGCCGGCGCCTCCACCCGCAGCATGCGCGAGCGCATCGACGATACCGCGCCGGCGATCTCCTCGACGGTTTCGCCACGCACCCTCAACGCCATCAGAAAGCCGCCGATCTGCGACGGCGTCGCCTCGCCGGTCATCATGATGTCGAAGGCCGACATCGCCTCCTCGCGGCTCAAGCTGGCACCAGACGCCACCTTGGCGATCAGGGTTTTGAAATCGGCCATCGCTGGTTCCCGCCCGTCATGCAGTCTCCGGCAGATTGCAGGGCAATGCCGGAGTAGGTTTCGGAAAAACTACGTCCACGCCGGGTTTTCCTGTCGTGGAGCGCAGAACCCTGGCCTTGCAGGCCAGAGTCCTCATCAGTTGGCGCTGCCCGCACCGATCGCCGCATTCATCAGCGATTGGTTGACGGTGGTGCCGAACTCTTCCTGAGCCGCCCCGAGATATTGGCCGTAAAGGCCCTGCCCCACGGCTGTGGCAATCTTGTCGGCAATATCGACAGCCTCTCCCGCCCCTTCGGGCATCGGCGGATTGACGACCTCAGCCACCGAAAGCACGATGCGCGTACCGTCCGGACCCGGAATGGCGGCGACATACCCCTTCGGACCGGCGAAGGCCGCTTTGACGCCATCGGACCCGAGGCCAGCGTCACCCGCTTGACGCGTCACGCCCGAAGCGGTCTCGACTTCCACCGACGCAGCCTTGGCGAGGTCATCCATTGGCGTGCCCGCCTTCAACGCCTTGACCATCTCGTCGGCCTTGGACGTCAGGCGGATCTGCGCTTCGGCGTCGGTCCAGGCGACGACGGCCTTATCCTTCACCTCGTCGAGCGTGCGCTCGCGGCCCGGCGTCACTTTGGAAACGTTGTACCAGACGAAGCCGCGATTGATGGACAGCGGCTCGTTCTCGCCACCCTCTTCGGCGGCAAAGGCCGCTTTCAGAAGCTCGGCCTGACCGGGCAGACCGGCGACCGGCTGGTCGTCGGCGCCGTTGCCTTCAGAATCCACCTGGGCGGTGACGAGCTTCAGCTTGAAGCGGTTCGCCACTTCCTGCAGCGTCGCCCCCCCGGCCAATGCGTCTTCCACTTCGTCGTGTATTTCCAAAACGGAACGCTCGGCCGCCTTGGCGGCGATCGCCTTGCGAATCTCCGGCGTCACCTCGGCCAGCGTCTTGGTATGCGCCGCCTGAATTTCCGTGACACGCAGCAGCACCGTACCGAAGGACGATTTCACCGGCTCGCTCGGCATGTTGAGCGCAAGACCGAAAGCCGCCTGGGCCACGGCCGGATCGAGCACCTTGTCCCGGGAGAGGAGGCCCAGGTCGACATCCTCGGGCTTGGAATTGGCATCGATGATGAGCTGATCGAAACTCGTGCCGGCCTTGAGCTTGGCGGCGGCGGCGGCGGCCTCTTCCGGCGTTGCATAGAACAGCTGCTGAATGCGGCGCTGTTCGGGGGCGCCATATTGATCCTTGGTGCGCTGATATTCGCGCGACACTTCCTCGTCGGTCACCGTTGAGGGATCGGCGATGGCTTCCGGCGTCAGGGCGACCGCTTCGATGGCGCGGAATTCGGGCGCCCGGAAATCGGCCTTATGCTCGCCGTACCACTTGGCCAGCACGTCATCGGCCGGCTTGCCGATCGGCTCGACCTGGGCGCGCGCCAGCGTCAGGTAGCGGATATCGCGCGCCTCGTTCTGATAGCGGTAGATGGCGGCGACCATCGTCTTGGGCACAGTCAGGCCGCCAACGAGGCCGAGCGACAGCTGCCGGCTCAGTTCCTCCTTGCGCCGCTGGGCGATGAACATCGCCTCGTTGAGGCCATTCTGATTGAGAAGCTCAGCGAGATAGTCGCGGTTGAAGCTCTGGGCACCCGGCGCCCTCAACTGCGGATCGTCGGCAATCGCTTGTGCGAGACGCTCATCGGAAACGCCGAGCCCGACATCGGCGGCCATTTCCGCCACGGTGGCCTCTTCCATCAGCGTTCCGAGCGTCTGTTGTGGCAGACCGATGGAGCGTGCCAAATCGGGCGTCAGCGCTTGGCCGATCTGCCGCGACACCGCCTGCGACTGCCGCTGATAGGCGCGCTGAAATTCGCCAAGCGTGATCTTGGTATTGCCTACGGTGGCGAGTGTATCGGAATGCGAAGCTCCGAGGCGGGAGCCAACGCCCCAGCCGATGAAGGACAGCGTCAACAGGCCCAGAAAGATCTTCGCGGGAAGCGTGTTCGCCCCGCGGCGCATTGAATCAAGCATTATGTCGTCC
>JAGSYV010000047.1 GCA_018262505.1 Pseudomonadota bacterium | reverse complement strand
CAGCTCCTTCATGTTGAAATACTTGGTGTCGTAGGTGACCGGCGCCTTGGAGTAGCCGATGTAGACCACCCGGCCGGCAAAGCAGGCGAGATCGATGGCCTGGGTGAAGGTGGCCGGCAGACCGACCGCCTCGATCACCACGTCGGCGCCATCGCCGCCGGTGAGCTCGTTCACCCGAGCGACGACGTCCTCCTTGCCGGCGTCGATGGCATGCTTGGCGCCATACTTCAGCGCCATCGCCGTCTTGTCGCCGAGATCGACGGCGATCACCTCGGCGCCGCGCGCCACCGCGCCGGCCACCGCGCCCATGCCGATCATGCCGCAGCCGATCACCACCACCCGGTCACCGGCGGCAATGCGGCCGCGATCGACGGCGTGAAAGCCCACCGACAGCGGCTCGACCAGCGCCAGATGGCGCGGCGCCAGGCTGTCGTTGAGGATCAGCTTGCCATAGGGCAGCACGATCTTCTCGGCGAGGCCACCTTCCTGCTGGACGCCCAGCGTCCGGTTGTAGCGGCAGGCGTTGACGCGGCCCTTGCGGCAGGACGAGCATTTGCCGCAGGCCGTATAGGGCACGACGATCACCCGCTTGCCCGGCGCGTAGTCGGCCGGAACGTTCTCGCCGACGCAGACGATCTCAGCGCCGATCTCGTGGCCGGGAATGCGCGGCAGGCTGACCAGCGGATTGAGACCGGCGAACGTGTTGAGATCGCTGCCGCACAGTCCGACGTGCTTGACCGCGATCAGAACCTCGCCAGATCCCGCGACCGGCTCCGCGACCTCATGAAACGAGCTTGCGCCCGCTCCGTCAATCTTTAACGCCAGCATGACCACCCTCCCGGTGCAGCGCGGTCCGCCGACGACTGCTCGCGGCCTGCGCCATCTTTGTCTATTATCGATATCTAGACAAATGGGGCTTGAGTTGTCAAAGCGTATTTTGGGGTGTCCTACGCCACCATTCGCTTCTGCTGGCGTATTCGCGCTACCGCGCATCGCATGTTATTATAGGTTGTCACTGATGAGACCGCCGCCGTCTTCTCCCCAGCCGTCGGCGGGTTCGGCAAGGAGATGTGCCATGACGCCAGCCGCGCTCTATTGGCTCTTCGCGCTCGCCTTCACGGTTCACAACATTGAGGAAGGTCTGTTCCTGCCGGTCTACGCGGCTGGCGAGTCGCGTCTTTCCGGTCGGGTAACGCCATTTGCTCTGCGGTCTGCCTTGGTGATCCTGACCGCCGCCATATACGCCATCGTGGCGTTCGCGGCGGCGGGAAACCACTCTGCCATCGAGCTTCTGGCAGGATTTGCCGCCGTCATGGTGGTCAACGCCATGGTGCCCCATCTCACGCTGACCGTCGCCTTCCGCCGTTATGCGCCGGGTACCGGTACGGGCATTTTCCTCATGGTGCCACTGTCGCTGCTCGTCATCGTGGATGGCTTGGCGGCGGGGGCGCTGACCGGACGGAGCCTGTTGGTTACCGCGGTCGTCGTTGCGGTTGCGTTGCTTGTCGTCATTCCCTTGCTTTTCTGGGCTGGGCATTTCGCCGAGCGCCGCTTGCCCTGGTTATCGGCCAACGGAGCAATATAGCTCCTGACCCAACCGCCTCCTGCTCGCTCCTTTGCTAAGCGGTCCTGCGGGGTTGTCCTAATTGCAAGTGCATCGCAACAGCAATTAGGCTTCCGCCAAGGCCGAAGTCCGATGGCTTCGCCGCAGCAGAGAGGAAGAAGAACATGGCCGTTCACGTGATCTACGGGTCGGATTCCGGCCGCACCAAAGCGGTCGCCGGCAAGATTGCCGCCAAGCTCGATGCCAAGATCATCAATGTCAGCAACGCGACGACGACCGATTTCGAGGGCTGTGATCTCCTGGTGCTCGGCTCGCCCACCTACGGCGATGGCGATCTTCAGACGGACTGGGAAACCGGTGTCGACGTGCTTGCCGAAGCCGATCTCACGGGCAAGAAGGTGGCTCTGTTCGGCCTCGGCGACCAGAACGCCTATCCGGACAGTTTCGTCGATGCCATGGGTACGCTCTACGATGCGGTGGTGGAGAAGGGCGCCGAGGTGGTCGGCTTCACCGACACCAAGGGCTATGAATTCGAAGGGTCGACCGCCGTCCGCGGCGGGCAGTTCGTTGGCCTCGTCCTTGATCAGGACAATCAGGCGGCCAAGTCCGAGAAGCGGATCGCATCATGGACCAGCCAGATTCTCTGATCTCCGTCAGCGGCCGTATCGTCAATCACTCGCTTTACGAGTTGGACAAGGGCGTGCGGCAGCTGTTCATGCTCACCCTCTCCTGGGCGGACCTGCCGAGCGTGGTCGCCCGGTTGTCCGCCGAGCGGGTAGACCACTACGTTCACAGGCTCAACGAGAGCCGCGTCAACTTGTTCTTCGGTCGGACGGCCTTGGTGGAAACGGTCAGTCGCTTCGTCGACAAGCCCCTGTACGAGCTAACGGCAGAGGAGGATTTCATGCTCGGCGCGTTGCTCGGCTACGATCGCGAACAACAATGCCGCCGCTATCTCGAACGGACGGCGACATCCGAACGGCAATTCCACGCCGGAGAGGTGACGGTAGCGCCAACTTCCTTGTGTTGAGCTCCGATTCAGCCGCCGATGAGCGACGCGGCAAGCGGTACGAGCACGGCGGTCATCAGGCCATTGAGGCTCATGGCGACGCCGGCGAAGGTGCCGGTCAGCGGGTGCACCTGAAAGGCGCGGGCCGTACCGACACCGTGGGCGGCAAGGCCGACCGCGAAACCGCGCGCCCGCCTGTCTTCGATGCGCAGAAGATTCAGCAGCGGAGTCGCCATCACCGCACCGGCGATGCCGGTGGCAACGACGATGATCGCCGTCAAGGAGGCATCGCCGCCAACCGACTGCGAGATGCCCATGGCAACGCCCGAGGTGGCGGACTTGGGCAACGAGGAGATGGTGATCATCGCCGGCAGATTGAAAATGGCGGCGCAGGCGATCACCGAACCAATGGTGGCGACCGATCCCACGAGGAGAGCAATGACGATGGGAACCAGCGAACGCATGACGACCCGCCGGTTCTCATAGAGCGGCAGGGCGAGTGCGACGGTGGACGGTCCGAGCAGGAAGTGGATGAAATAGGCGCCGTCAAAATAGGTCTTGTAGGGTGTGCCGCTCGCAACGAGGATTACACCGATCACCCAGACCGAATGCAGCACGGGGTTGGCGAGGGGATTGCGCTGGACCAGCAGGGACAGCCGATCGGCAATCGAATAAACGACGAGCGTCACCGTCAGCCAGAGCAGCGCGCCGCCGGAAAGATGTGCCCAGAGGCCTTGGGTCGCGCTCATTCCTGGCTCTCCGTGGGCGCGGGAAACCAGCGCGAGACAAACCTGAACGTGAAGGCCGTGACGGTGATCGAGATGGCGGTGGTCACCACGATGATGGCGAGAATGCCGAGGACATTCGCTTGAAGGATGCCGAGACGCTGAACGATGCCGACGCCGGCCGGCACGAACAACAGCGCCATTTGCTGCACCAGCGTCTCGCAGGTCTTGTCGATCTCCTCGCTGCGAAGCGAGAAGGGCAGCCATTCCCAGCGATCCCGCACCAGGAAGAAGCCGAACAGCAGCACCAGCCCAACCACGGCAGCGGGCACCGGCAGATGAGTGACATAGGCGAAAATTTCACCGATGAGCTGGCAGAGCAGCACCACCGCGAGTCCGACGACCATGGGTGACCCTCAGGACAGGGTTTAAACGTGGCTTCCGAATAGTCGAACCAGTCGACCTCGTCCAATGCGGAGTGCGCGACACTGCCGCGCGCCGCGATCCGGACAGGAGGGTCAGGCGCTACGTTCGATGGTCGCTGACACTTCGTCGTCGGTCAGCCGGGCAGGGCGACCGAACAGGAAGCCCTGCGCCTCCGCGCAGCCTTCTTCCTCGAGGATGCTGAGCTGACCGGCCGTCTCGACGCCCTCCGCCAGAACCGGCACATCGAGACTGCGGCCGAGCGCCACCACCGCCTTGACAATGGCCCGCGAGTCCTCATTCACCTCGGCTTCCATCAGGAAGGAACGGTCGATCTTGATCTTGTCGAAGGGGAAGGAGTTCAGCGTATCGAGCGATGAGTAACCGGTGCCGAAATCGTCCAGCGCCACCGTGATGCCAAGCGCCTTCAGCTGTCTCAGCACATGCAGGGCATGGGCCTTGTCGCCGATGATGGTGGACTCGGTGATCTCAAGCTCAAGTCTCTGCGGAGTAAGGGCGGTTTCGAGCAGCGTTTCGTGGACCAGCTTGACGATGTCGTCATGGGCGATCTGCACCGGCGACAGGTTGACGGCAACCCTGAGATCGTCGCTCCAGGCGGCCGCATCGGCACAGGCGCGTTTCAGCACCCAGCGACCAATCGGCAGAATGGCGCCGCATTCCTCGGCGATGGGGATAAAAGTGTCCGGGGGAATAGCGCCGCGCGTCGGGTGCGTCCACCGAATGAGGGCCTCATAGCCGATGGTCTCGCGCGAGCGAATATTCTTTTGCACCTGATAGGTCAGGTGGAACTCCTGCCGCTCCAGTGCATCCCAGAGATCGCGCGCCATGGTTCTCCGCTCGCGAGACGCTTCGTCCATTGTCGCCTCATAGAAGCAGACGTTCTGCGTCACCGATCGTTTGGCGCGATGTTTTGCGAGGTCGGCGTTATTGACGAGTTGCTCGGCATCGACCGCGTCGTCAGGATAGATGGCGACGCCAATCGATACGCTGACGGTGATGTCGTTCTCCTCGATACGGACCGGGTCATGGAAGCAGCGCTCGAGGCGTCCGATGAATTCGCCGACCTCCGTCTGGCTTCGGAACTTCTTGAGGGCGCAATACTCGTCGCCGCCAATCCGTCCGACGAATTCGCCGTCTTGCGTCGCGCTCTCCAATCGGCGGGCAATTGCCCTCAGGACGGCGTCACCGGCGGTGTGGCCACGTTGGTCGTTGATTTCCTTGAACTGATTGAGATCGAGGCCTATGGCGGCGAGCTTGATGCCATTGTCGGCGGCCCAAGCCAGGTCCAGAGCGATGCGATCGTTGAACTGCGTGCGGTTGGGCAGGCCGGTGAGCGCGTCAAAGCGCGAGAGATAGGCAAGCCGTGCCTCCTGCGCTCGCCGCTCGGTCACGTCCTCGACCGTGGTGACCCAGCCGCCTTCGCCGGTGACCGCGTGGGTGAAGGCGACGATCCGGTCGCCGAAGGTTTCTTCGCCTGACACCGGCTCCGGCTGGGTAAATAGACGGCCCAAATGACGACCGAACAATTCTCCGCCTGTCGAGCGAGTGGCGCTGTCATGCGTGGCGGCGATCTGGGCGCCGATGATGTCCTCGACGTCCTGGGCCGATAACCGCGCGCCGAAAGCTTTTTCGGGAAGATCGAAGATTTCCAGAAAGCGTTCATTGACGAGGAGCAGGTGATGCTGCGCGTCGAACAGCCCGAGGCCCTGCGTCATGGAGCGGAGCGCCATGTCGAGGTTGCCGGTCGCTCGCTCGAGCTTGCGTAGCGCAACGACGTTGGCGGCTTCCAAACTATCTTTCTGGACGAGAGTGTCGCGAAATACCACCAATGCCTCGGAAAGGTCGCTGATTTCGCGGGCGCGGTCGTGCGTCTCGGGCACTTCGACCAGTTCACCGGCAGCCAGACGACGCGTCAGTCTACTCAGCCGTTCGAGCGGGCTCACCACCGTTACCCGCATGAGGAGAACCGCCAGCATCAGAACCGACAGAATGATGAAGGCGGCGAGCTGCACACGCTTGCCAATATCCTTGCGCCATCTGGCGTAGTCGTCACCGAGATCGATGTGCGCCGAGAAAAAGCCGGAGACGCGCGCATTGCCTGTTCCGAGTGCGAAGGCGCGGCGGACGCTGAGATCATTGTCGCCCCACGCGACGACGTCGCCGGTCGCGGCGGGCAGGCCGTCGGTCCCGCTGACGACATCGATCAGCAGCGTCTCACCCGGATGGTTATGCGTGTAGACCTCGGCGATGGAACGAAGGGATGCCAGTACGGGTGCGGCGTCGACGTCGTGTCGCCCATCCGCGTCACGAGCCGGAATGGCGGTCAGAAGATCGAGCCCGGTCGTTGCTCGATACATGGCTTCCGCCTGAATGCCACCAAGCTGCCGGGCGGTCTCCGTCACGCCGCTGGCGAGTTGAAGCGCCACAAGCATCAGGCCGACAATGACCACCACGATAGCCTGCAGCGACAAGACGCGCGGCTTCCTGGAGGGCGCTTCGTTGGGAGCTTTCTCTTCCGAGAACGTTTTCAGGCCTTCCATGATAACGACGCTCGCCACCGGACATGTCAGTCCCCGACGATATCTGCTTCTTCGATAATATTTCCCTAAGTCGCCTTGTGTGCGGTTTGACCACTTCTGCGGTGTCTCTGGCGATGACGGTCGCAGAAACGGAATTGCCATATTGCGTATATTTGAATATTATGAGTCTCATAAAGTATGAGAGGCTTCACGTCATGAAGGCGCCGGTCGAATCCAATCTATGCGACTCTCTTGTCAATCCGGTCGACCTGATGGAATCCCGGGCGGAGGAGGCGGCTCGCCTTTTGTCGGCTTTGGGCCAAACCAAGCGGTTGATGGTTCTCTGTCGCCTCGTCGACAATGAAATGTCGGTGGGCGCGCTTGCCGAAGCCGTCGGCCTTGGCCAGTCGGCGCTATCGCAGCACCTTGCTCGTCTTCGCGACATCGGCATCGTTGCGACCCGCCGGGAAGCGCAGACCATTTACTATCGTCTCGCCTCCGACAATGCGCGCCGGCTGATCGGCCTGCTTTATGAGCTTTACTGCGCTCCGGCGACGCCAAAGAACCACTAAGGGTGGTCGGCTGGGTTATTTGCGGACGCAGGTTCCTTGACTGATTGTTTGTATATTCGTATATTATAATTTAGGATCAGATCGGAGACCTATTATGGCCTTTTTCAATGCTTTCAAGACGTTGTCGCCACAGGAGGTCCAGGATCTCGCTGGCCGCGACGCCATTCATCTTGTCGATGTGCGCGAGGCGCATGAGTGGAACGAAGGGCACATTCCCGGTGCCGTCCATCGGCCCCTTTCTGAGCTGTCGGCGTGGGCCGGCGATTTGCCAAAGGACCGTCCGGTGGTGTTTTACTGTCTGTCCGGCGGTCGATCGGGGCAGGCGCTCTCCCGGTGCAAGTCGGCCGGACACCCGGTGGAAGGCCACATGGGCGGCGGCATCAGTGCCTGGCGGATGCAAGGACTGCCGGTGACCCGGGACTGAACGGTTTGATCCTCTGGCGGTGACGGATGCAAGCCAAGTAACCCCTTGCCAGCCCTGCGCGAACAGGCCAATAGTGGCCGTCAAGCGCCGGCAGCGAAGGGATCTCGTTCCGGCTACCTCAGCGACGGAGGATCCTTTCATGCGAGTTCTGGCGAACGCGGCTGCGGCCGCGACGATTCTGTTGTCCGCTTTTCTGTCTCAGGCCAGCGCGGCTGACCTTCCGGACCTTAAAGGCCGCACCATCATCGCGGTGACTGAAAACGCCTACGTACCGCTCAACTTCGCCGACCCGAAGACGGGGCAGGGCATCGGCTGGGAATATGATGCGTTCAACGAGATCGGCAAGCGCCTCAACGCCAAGGTTGAGTGGAAGCTGACCTCCTGGGATGCCATGATCCAGGCGATCCGTGACGGTCAGTTCGATGTCGGCATGGATGGCATTACCATCAACGACGAGCGCAAACAGCAGATCGATTTCTCCGATCCCTACATGGTCTCGGAGCAGTACATGCTGGTGCGTGCCGATGAGAGCCGCTTCACCGATGGTCCGACCTTTGCTGCCCTCAAGGATGGTCTGGTCGGCGCGCAGCCTGGCACAACCAACTTCTATGTTGCCGTCTATAGCGTGCTCGATGGCGATGAGAAGAATCCGCGCGTCAAGCTGTTCGAAACCTTCGGCGCCTCTGTGCAGGCGCTCAAGGCCGGCGACGTCGACACGGTGTTGATGGACAAGACATCGGCCGATGGCTACATCGGCGCCCAGCCCGGCGCCTTCAAGATCGTCGGCGGACCGCTTGGCCGCGAGGAGTTCGGCTTCATCCTGAAGAAGGGGGCCGACCTCACCGCTCCGATCAATGCCGCCATCGCCTCGATGAAGGCCGACGGCACGTTCGACGCCCTCAACAAGAAGTGGCTCTACGACTACAAGAGCCAGAACTGAGCCGGTCTTGACCTCAACAAAGACCCGTCGCTGCGAACTGCCCTGGTGGCTGATCGCGGCGATCCTCCTTGCGATCGCCTTCGGACTCATCATCGGCTCGGACGCCAGCTACCGCGTCATTTTCGGGGCCGTGGCGAGCGGCATCTGGGTGACTGTTTTCGTGACGGTCGTCGCCTATGTCTTTGCCTGCGCCATCGGCCTTGGTATCGCGTCGGCCGGTCTGTCGAGGCATCGTTTTCTGCGCGAGGCGGCCACTTTCTACGTCGAGATCATCCGCGGCGTACCGGTGCTGGTGCTGCTTTTTTACATGGCTTTCGTCGCCGCTCCGGTCATGGTCGCCGCCTGGAACCTTGCCACCGCGCCGCTTCAGGCGATGGGGGTCATCGAGCCGGCCAGCATCCGCAATTTCGATCTCCTTTGGCGAGCCGTGGTCGCGCTGGTCATTTCCTATTCCGCTTTCCTGTCGGAGATTTTCCGAGCGGGTCTGCAATCGGTCGATCGCGGCCAGATCGAAGCGGCCAAGGCGCTCGGTCTCAGCCGCTTCAAAGTCTTTCGGCTGATCGTTCTGCCGCAGGCTTTTCGTACCGTGCTGCCGCCGCTCGGCAATGACTTCGTGGCGATGATCAAGGATTCCTCGCTGGTCTCCGTGCTTGGCGTGCAAGATGTGACGCAGCTCGGCAAGGTCTATTCCTCGGGTACCTTTCTGTTCTTCGAGACCTATAGCGTCGTCGCCTATGTCTACCTGTTGATGACCGTGTCGTTATCGCTCGCCGTGCGCGGCCTGGAGCGCCGCCTGCAACGGCACCGCGAGTCCATCGGCGATCGGCAGTAGTCGAACGGCGGGGCTGCTGACGGGATCGGGCAGCTCTATCGGTATTGTCCGGCAACCCAAAACCGGAGAACGCGCCATGATCTGCGGCTACATCGCTTCGACGCTCGACGGCTACATCGCCTCTTCTGATCACAGCTTCGCCTTTCTCGATCCATATCCGGCGGAGGATGCCGGCTATGAGGAATTCTATGCCGGCATCGGCACCCTGGTGATGGGGCGCACCACCTACGAGGTCTGCCGTCGATCCATGTTGCCTTGGCCGTATGTCGGCAAACGCCTGATCGTCGTTACGTCAGGAACGATTGCCGATTTGCCGCCCGACGCCGAAACATGGACGAGGGGCGTCGACGCTCTGATCGATCACCTTCGCGCCGACGCAGCGCAGGACGTATGGGTCGTCGGGGGCGGACGGCTGCAGCAGGCCTTCATCGATCGCGACGCGCTTGACCGGCTCGATCAGTTCATCGTCCCGGTCATCCTCGGCAGTGGCATTCCGCTTTACCCCGACGTCACGCGGCCGCAAACGCTGAAGCTCACAGAGGTCGGGCGCTTCGGCCAGATCGCTCATCTCCGTCTCGAACGCGCGTGAACAAAGCAATGCCGGACGGTCGGCGCTGTTTGTTTGCTTTTGGGGTCAGGCGGCGGAAGCCATCGCTTTGCAGTCGTTCACCAACTTGCGCAGACAGTCAGAAGCCGCCGGCGTCATTTCCGCGAGTTTGAATTCGACACCGATCTCGCTTTCGCGAATCCAACGCACCGTCGCCGGTACGTCGATGTTCTTTTCGCCAGTGATTTGCACGTCGTCTCCGACGCGGAGCGGTGGCAACTGTCCCGTAAAACGCGCGCCGGTCAGTGAAATGTCGACGCAGGTCGCTTTTGCCGCGCCTCTGGTCGAGATGAGTGTGACTGCATGACCACCCGGCACGCGCTCGGCCGCCTGACGGCGATCGAGCGGTCCGCGCCGCAGCCGGACCAGGAAGTCACGGACGGTGATGGCCAACCGCTCGCCCTCGGTCGACAGGGCGCCGGAAGTGGAAAACAAACTCTGTGCGAGCGACGATGTCTCACGGGCAATCCCGGTAATGCCCGAAATCCGATCGGATACCTGTCTGGTCCCTTCGGAAGCGTTGCTGACACCTTGAGCGATCTCCGTCGTGGCGGCTATCTGCGCCTCAATGGATCCCCGCATATCCTCGGTAATGGTGTTGATCTCGGCGATGGTGCCGCTGATGCCCATGATGCTACCGACCGCCGAGCGGGTTGCCGTCTGCACTTCCGAAATATGCTGGGTGATCTCGCTGGTGGCCGCCGCCGTCTGCGAGGCGAGTGCCTTCACTTCCTGAGCGACAACGGCAAACCCCTTGCCCGCTTCGCCGGCCCGAGCCGCCTCGATGGTCGCGTTCAAAGCCAGCAGGTTGGTCTGGCCGGCCACCTGCTCGATCAGGCCGATGACGGCGCCAATCTTCTCGGCGGCTTCCGAGAGACCGGTAACGATACGCGTTGTCTCCTCGGCGCGAGCGACGGCGTCTCTGGCGATCGTCGCGGAACGCTCGATTTCGCGGCCAACGTCGCGAGCGGAGCCGGTAAGTTGCGTCGCCGCGTGGGCAACCCGCTGTACATCCGTGGACGCCATGCTTGAACTCGACGCCGCATCGGTCGCGCGCTGATCCGTCGAGCTGGCTCCCTCGCCAAGGCGCGTCGCCGCGCCGCCCATGTCGCGGGAAGCGCCGATGAGGCTCTCCACGATGGAGTTGATGGTGGCGCCGAATTCGTCGGTCGACGCCGTGAAGGTCTGGACGCGATCCTGGATCATGTCCGTGGCGTCGTTGATGGTCGTCGAGGCGCGCAGCAAGGCGCCTTCCATGCCGTTGGGCAGGATGCGGCGATAGTAGCGGTTCAAACGGACCGCCTCCATGGAGGCGCTGGCCTCGCGCACGAAGGCGTCGATGTGGTCGGCCATGTCGTTGATGACTTCGGCAAGCTCGCCGGCCTGCCCCCATTGGTCAAAGACCAGGTCGCGGCTTTCAAAATCGCCTTTTCCGAGGGAGCGCGCCACGTTGATCGATCGGCCAACCGCCGCGAAGAGGCGCAGGGCCAAAGCAAGGCTCACCGCGGCGCCAATGGCGGCGGCGGCAATCAGTGCAAGGGCGATCGTCGGCATGCCGGTCGCCACAGCGCAGGCGGCGCCGACGAGCAGGAGGATGACCGCCGCGCCCGGGGCGAACGCCTCAAAGCGAGAAGATGAGTTCGTCATAGCTGACGGCTTTCGATTTCACGATGTTCATGAGCTGGGCGAACGAGGCAACGAGCCCCTCTTTGGAGCTGGCGTGGGAAGCTTCGATCCGCAGCAACTCGCCATAGAGAGGCTCGATCACCTCCCGGACGACACGCCGGTCCGGCACGCGCCGGCTGGAGTGATACCCGATGACCTTGCCGTCATTGTCAAACGACGGGGTGACGTGCGCGAAGACCCAGTAAAAAGCGCCGCTCCGAGCCATGTTCTTCACATAGGCGAAAATTTCGCGTTCTTCACCGAGCTGATCCCAGAGCAGCTTGAAGACACAGCGCGGCATGTCGGGATGGCGGATAATCGAATGCGGTGCATTCATAAGCTCGGCGCGGCTATAGCCGCAGATCCGGGAAAAAATAGAGTTTGCGTAAGTAATTCGTCCTTTGAGATCTGTTTTGGAAACAATGATTTCGTCGGGTAAGAACGTAATTTCTTCAGAAGTTGGTTGAACGCGCGGCTTCATAAGCTGCACCTCGATAAACCAGACAATAACAATGTAACCATGGCTGGCTAGTCGTAAACAAAGAATAACGCGTCAAGAATATGACGGTCCGACAAGGCGAAAAGGTAATTTTACGTATATAGCCTCATGCGTTTTAGTGGATGGACGAACTGTAGTTCAATCCGTTGAAATGAGCTTCCGTACGATTGGATAGCCGAACGGAGATCGATCGGCTTGCCTTCGTGCATAAGAAAAGGGCGCCTCCGAGGGCGCCCCTTTCCGTTTTATTCTCTGGCGTTGGCGGTCAGCCGAGGACGGCCTCGACCTTCACCGTCTTTACGCCCTTGGTCGGCGGCGGCACGATGTCGCCATCGATCCGCTTGCCATCGACTGTGAGCGACACCGTGTTGCCGGCCCCGTTGCGCTTGATGGAGATATCGTAGGTGACGCCCCGGAAGACGCGGCTTGCCGTAAAGCCGGTCCAGCGCTCGGGCACCACCGGGGCAATGCGCAGGCCGGTGTATTCGGGCCGGATGCCAAGGATCCACTGGGTGATGGCGTAGTAGTTCCAGGCGGCCGTACCGGTCAGCCAGGAGTTCTTGGCTTCGCCGTGGGTCGGCGCATCGCGGCCGGCGATCATCTGGGCGTAGACATAGGGCTCGAGCCGATGGACGTCCGAGATACCTTCGCGCACCGAGGGCGAGATGCGGCTGTAGTAGTCGAAGGCGGCGTCGCCGTTGCCCAGCACCACTTCGCCAATGATCACCCAGGGATTGTTGTGGCAGAAGATGCCGGCGTTTTCCTTGTAGCCAGGCGGATAGGTCGAGATCTCGCCATACTCGATGTAGTAGCGGCTGTAGGCCGGCTGCTGCAGCACGATGCCATGCGGCGTGGCGAGATGCTTGCGTACCGCGTCGAGCGCCGAGCGGGCCTTGCCGTCATCGACGCCGATGCCGGCCAGCGCCGCGAAGCCCTGGGACTCGATGAAGATCTTGCCTTCCTCGTTCTCCTTCGAGCCGATCTTGCGGCCGAAGTCGTCATAGGCGCGGACGAACCATTCGCCATCCCAGCCTTGGGTGCGAACGGTCTCGTCCATCTTCTTGGCGACATCGGCATAGAACGTGGCGTCGTCGGCCTTGCCGACTTGCTTTGCCAGCGCGGACAACTCGCGGGCCGACAGCACCATCAGCGCACCGATGAACACCGATTCCGCCACCTTGCCGTCCTTGCTGGTCGAGGTCTGGAACGACTGGCCGGGCGTGTCGGAGAAACAGTTGAGGTTGAGGCAGTCGTTCCAGTCGGCACGGCCGATCAGCGGCAGGCCGTGCGGGCCGAGCCGGTCGAGCGCGTATTGGATCGAGCGGCGGAGATGCTCGTAGAGCGGTGCCTCGGTGCCCGGCTGGTTGTCGAACACGACGGGCTCCTCAAGGATCGAGAAGTCACCGGTCTCCTTGAGATAGGCGGCAACGCCGATGATCAGCCAATGCGGATCGTCGTTGAAATCGCCGCCGATGTCGTTGTTACCCTTCTTGGTCAGCGGCTGGTACTGATGGTAGGCGCCACCACTTGCAAGCTGCGTCGCCGCGAGATCCAGGATGCGTTCGCGGGCCCGCGACGGCACCATGTGCACGAAGCCGAGAAGGTCCTGATTGGAGTCGCGGAAGCCGAGGCCACGACCAATGCCGGTCTCGAACGACGAAGCCGACCGCGACATGTTGAAAGTGGCCATGCACTGGTAGGCGTTCCAGATGTTGACCATGCGGTTGGCATGCTCGTCCGGCGAGGCGACCTGATAGACGCCGAGCAACTCGTCCCAGTGCTTGCCGAGCGCCGCGAAGGCTGCCTCGACGTTCTTCACGTCGCGATACTTGGCGATGATCGGCTTGACCGTCGCTTTGTTGATGGTCTGCGAACCCGGCGGGTCGAACTTCTGCTCGTTGGGGTTCTCGTGATAGCCGAGCACGTAGATGATCTGGCGGCTCTCGCCCGGGGCGAGCGTCAGCTTGACGTGGTGCGAGCCCATCGGCGACCAGCCATAGGCGATCGAGTTGCGCGACTTGCCCTCCTCGACGGCGGCGGGCTTGTTCCAGCCGCGCCACGGCCCGAGGAAGCTCTCGCGCTGTGTGTCGAAGCCGGTCAGCGGCTCCGAGCAGGAGAACCAGGCGAAGTGGTTGCGGCGCTCGCGATACTCGGTCTTGTGATAGATGACCTCGTCCTCGACCTCGACCTGGCCGGTGGAGAGGTTGCGCTGGTAGTTGGTGGCGTCGTCGTTGGCTTCCCAGAGGCAGAATTCCACCGATGAGAAGATCGACACGTCGGCCGGAGTCAGGCGCTCGTTGGTGACCGTCGTCTGCCAGATCTCCAACGTCTCGTCGAGCGGCACGAAATAGCGCGTGGCGGTGCGGATTCCCGAGCGCTTGGCCGAGATGGTGGAGTAGCCCATGCCGTGCCGGCAGCTGTAATCCTCGAGGTCCGACTGGGTCGGCATCCACGACGGCGACCAGTAATCGCCGCTGGTGTTGTCACGGACGTAGACGTAACGGCCGCCGAAATCGGCCGGAACGTTGTTGTAGCGGCCTCGAGTCAGCCGGCGCAGGCGGGCATCGCGATAATAGGAGTAGCCACCACCGGTGGCGGACAGGATGCCGAAATAGCCCTGGCAGCCGATGTAGTTGATCCACGGCAGCGGCGTATCTGGCCGAGTGATCACATACTCGCGGGCTTTGTCGTCGAAATAACCATACTTCATGGCGGCATCCTGCTTATCGATGCTGTGTTCCCACCTGGGCGGGCAGAGGATTCGAGGCGAACGCGTCCTCTTCGGCTTGTCCGGCCGGCGTTCGGCGCACCTCTTAGCATAGTTGGGTGAAAGGCAGAAGCGTAACGTTTCGAATTTAGCAAAAGATAAGGGTTATCCCGATGGTGGGCAGCGCGGCATTGCCATCATTTCGGTTGAAATTGGCGGAAGAGGCGGACAAATCGTCATCCTCTCCACGTCGCGCCAATCCAGTTTCGTCCCTAGTCTTGCCAGCGCGCGGTAACGTTCAGGATGACCTGTCCCGAGGGGCTACTCGGAGAGGCGCCGCGCCGCGTAGATGCCGAGGTTGATGGCCGCGAGATGAAGATAAGGCGTCTTCACCCCCACTGCCGCCGCACGCGCTAGCAGATCGTCGAGGATCTCGTCGTTTTCCACCGGCAGCCCCTTCAGGAGATCACGATACATGGAAGCCGTCATTGGCGACCCCGGCGTGGTCAGCAGCTTGCGTGTCGCCTCGAGATAGGTGGGATCTGGTGCCTTGCCGTGCGCGGTGGCGACGGCTGTCACCTCGCCGAGCAGCGCCTCGATGAAGGACCGGCCACCCGGGCGGGCGACGATGTCGCCGATTGTGCCGCGCATCAGGCAGTTGGCAGCGCCGAGACTGGCGAGCAGGATCCACTTTTCCCACAGTTCGCGGCCGACATCGTCCGACAGGCGAGCGTCGAAGCCGGCGCCCTTGAAGAAGGCGTCGATCGCCTCAATGCGCGGGGTGCGGCTGCCGTCATATTCGCCATAGATCATGTCGTGCATCGGCGACATCTGAACGATGCGGCCATGGTCGTCGAGCCGGGCGTTGATCTTGCAGAAGCTGCCGATCACCCGTTCGGCTCCGAAGCGCTCGGACAGTACATCGAAATGCTTGAGGCCGTTCAGCACCGGCAGGATCAGCGTATTGGGGCCGATCGCCGGCGCGATGTCTTCGATGGCCGCCGGCAGCGAGTAGGCCTTCACGCTGATCAGCACGAGGTCATAGGTTCCCCTGAGCGTATCGGTGGTGACGATTTTTGGCTCAAGCCGCGTTTCGCCCTTCGGGTCGACGATGACAAAGCCGTTCTTGGCAATTTCCGCCGCTCGCTTGGGGCGAATGAGGAAGGTGACGTCGCGGCCGGCAGCTGCCAGCCGCCCACCGAAATAACCGCCTGTGGCACCGGCGCCGACGACGAGAAGCCGCATGAAATGTCCTTTCCGAGTCATTTGCCGAACACGAAGCGGCGCAGAAGTTGCGACAGGATAGAGGATTTCCGCCGCGCCCGTCACGCATTCGCAGTGGAGTGCGCTGAAGCGAACTGCAATCATCCGCCGATGTGTGTCGGCTGCTATACTTACCCGCGATCAAGGGAGAGGCCCATGAAGACCGTTCGCTTGCCAAGTGGCGAAAACGTACCGGCGCTCGGCCTTGGCACCTGGATGATTGGCGACGATGCGCAGAGGCGTGCCGACGAGATCGCCGCGTTGCGCCGGGGCATGGACCTCGGCTTGAGCCTGATCGACACTGCCGAGATGTATGGCGAGGGCGCTTCCGAACGGATTGTGGGCGAAGCGATTGCTGGCCGGCGCACCGAGATATTCCTTGTTTCCAAGGTCTACCCCCATAATGCCTCGCGTGAGGGAACGGTTGCCGCCTGCGAGCGTTCCTTGAAGCGCCTCGGCACCGATCATCTCGATCTCTATTTGCTGCACTGGCGGGGGCAACATCCGCTCGCCGAGACGGTCGCCGCCTTCGAGGGGCTGAAAGCGGCTGGCAAGATTCGTTATTGGGGGGTCTCAAACCTTGATGCCGGCGACATGAACGAACTGAAGGGCGTGCCGGGTGGTAGCGGAGTGGCCGCCAATCAGGTGCTCTACAATCTGTCGCGCCGCGGCATCGAGTGGGATTTGCTCCCCCTGATGCAGGCGCGCGGCATACCGGTGATGGCCTACTCGCCGGTGGAACAGGCCAGACTTCTGAAGGATCGGCGTCTCGCCGCACTTGCCGCCGACCACGGCGTCAGCGTCGCGCAACTGGCGCTCGCCTTCGTGCTTGATCGCGACGGCGTCATCGCCATTCCCAAGGCGGGGCGGGCCGCCCATGTCGAGGACAATGCCGGAGCGCTCGACATTGTCATCACTGACGAGTTGCGCGCGGCCCTCAATGCGCTGTACCCGCCACCCCGGCGGGCAACCCCGCTCGAGATGATCTGAGACGATCGGTTGCCGCGACGGAGCGATTGTTGCAACTCTCCCGACAGGAGGCCGCCCAGGGGTCGCCAGATCTTTTGCTCGCAGTCTGAAGCCGCGCAAGTCCCCTCGCGCGGCTCTTTTCATTTGAATCTGATCCGCGCTCAGAGCTTGATCATCACGTGGCGAACCACCGAATAGTCTTCCAGCGAATAGACGGACATATCCTTGCCATAGCCCGACTGCTTCATGCCGCCATGCGGCATCTCGCTGGTCAGCATGAAATGGCAATTGATCCAGCTGGCGCCGTATTGCAACCGCGCGGCGGCACTCATGGCCTTCGACACATCGCGGCTCCACACCGATGACGCCAGACCATACTCGCTGTCGTTGGCCCAGCCGATCACGTCGTCCTCGTCTGTGAAGCGCGTGACGGAGACCACCGGCCCGAACACTTCCCGGCGAACGATCTCGTCACTCTGCAGGGCACCGGCGACCACCGTCGGTTGGTAGAAGAAACCGGGTCCGTCGACGGCCTTGCCGCCGGTGGCGATCTCGATATGTGTCTGCTCCATGGCGCGTTCGACGAAGCTGGCAACGCGTGCCCGCTGGCGCGCCGAGATCAGCGGTCCGATCTCGTTGTCGCCATCATCGGCTTCGTTATACGTGATCGTCGAAACCGCAGAGGCGAGTTCGGCCACGAGCTTGTCGTAGATCTTCGCCCCGGCATAGACCCGGCAGGCGGCCGTGCAGTCCTGGCCGGCATTGTAGTAGCCAAAGGTGCGCAGTCCCTCGACCACCGATGCAAGGTCAGCGTCGTCGTAGACGATGACCGGCGCCTTGCCGCCGAGCTCGAGATGCGTGCGCTTCACGGTCTTGGAGGCCGCCTGCAGCACTTTCTTGCCCGTGGCGATATCGCCTGTCAGCGACACCATGGATACACGCGGATGGTTGATCAGCGGGCTGCCGACGCTCTCGCCACGGCCGACGATGACGTTGACGACGCCCGGCGGGAAAATGTCCGCGGCGACTTCGGCCAGCTTCAGCGTCGTGAGTGGGGTCTGTTCGGAGGGTTTCAACACCACCGTGTTGCCGGCGGCCAGAGCCGGCGCGATCTTCCACGCCGCCATCATCAGCGGATAGTTCCACGGCGCGATCTGGCCGCAGACGCCGATGGGGTCGCGGCGGACCATCGATGTAAAGCCTTCGATATACTCACCGGCCGCCATCGCCGGCACCACGCGCGCCGCGCCGGCGAAGAACCTGAAGCAATCGACAACGGCGGGAATCTCGTCGCGCAGCACGGCGTGATAGGGCTTGCCGCACTGAAGGGCTTCGAGGCGGGCGAAGGTTTCCGCCTCCGCCTCGATGCGGCTGGCAAGCTGCAGCAGCAGGGCCGAACGGGCAGCAGGCGTCTTGCGCCCATAGCTCATGAAGGCCTCCGAGGCGGCCGCGACCGCCGCCTCCATCTGATCGATGGAGGCTTCCGGCATGGCGATCAGCGTCTCGCCGGTGCGCGGATTGAGCACATTCTCGGCCGTTTCCGTTCCGGCAACGAATTCCGATCCGATCAGCATCTTGGTGGGCAGAACGACAGTCATTGTTGGCTCCGTCTGGGTCTTGTCTGTCTGAAGTCAGCGCGCGCCGCCGGCAACATGCTCACCCTCGCGGGTCAGCCAATAGGCGGCGAGAATGGGGAAGAAGGTGACGGCCATCACCAGCACGGCCACCACGTTGGTCACGGGGCGTTCGCGTGGCCGGACCAATTCGTTGAGCATCCAGATCGGCAGCGTTGTCTGCTGCCCGGCGGTGAAGGTGGTGACGATCACCTCGTCGAAGGACAAGGCGAAGGCGAGCATGCCGCCGGCGAGCAACGCCGTGCCGATGTTGGGCAACACGACGTAGCGAAAGGTCTGGAAAGCGTCGGCGCCGAGGTCGAACGACGCCTCGACCAGCGATGGCGACAGGCGGCGGAAACGGGCCACCGCGTTGTTGTAGACGACGACGATGCAGAAGGTGGCGTGCCCCAGCACGATGGTGAACACCGAATAGGGCAGATCCATCAGGTTGAAGGCCGATCGCAAGGCAATGCCGGTGATGATGCCGGGCAGGGCGATCGGCAGGATGAGAAGCAGCGAGACGTTGTCGCGGCCCCAGAACTGAGCACGCGACAAGGCGGCTGCGGCGAGTGTGCCCAGTATCAGCGCCAGTCCGGTCGCCACCAACGCCACATTGAACGACAACGTCAGGGCTGCCCAGATGTCGGGCCTTGCCCATGCCACCGAAAACCAGTGCAGAGTCAGGCCCGGCGGCGGGAACTGATAGCTCTTGTCCTCCGTCGTGAAGGCGTAGACCACGATGATGGCGAGGGGCCAATGCAGGAAAATGAGGCCGCCGATCGCGGACAGCTTGAGCAGGAGGGAGGGTTCGTCAGAGCGCATCGAATGCCCCCAGCTTGCGGGCAAACGTCAGGTAGACGCCCATGATCAGGATCGGCACCACCGAGAAGGCGGCCGCAAGCGGTATGTTGCCGGCCGTGCCCTGCTGGGCATAGACCGCCTGGCCAAGATAGTACTGCGAGCCGCCGACGATCTGCGGGATGATGTAGTCGCCAAGCGTCAGCGAGAAGGTGAAGATCGAGCCGGCCACCACGCC
>JAGSYV010000046.1 GCA_018262505.1 Pseudomonadota bacterium | reverse complement strand
TTGCCGTTGATGACCGTGGGAAGACCTGGATATTTCGCGCTCATTTGCTGCATCCGTCCTGCTGCATCTGGTGTTCCTGTCCGCCCCGTCCAATTAGTCACTGGCGGAGGTTTGGATAGCGATACGCCGATGTTCAGCTGCCGATGGAGTTTTGACCTTGATTTCAGTCAAAACTATACGAAACTTACTTGGGCTTCGGTGTTGTTACCGATAGGCCCTTCTGTCGTTATAGAAGCACCGCTGAAGTTTGTCGTAAGTACTCAACCGAGGACTACGTGGAACTGCGAAGGTTTTACTGCTATGCGTTTTTTGCAGGGCACCTTCCCTCCGCCGCTTCCGTTCCAACTTGTTGCCATTTTGAGCAACCTGCTGCTCTTAAAACAGGAATTCCAGCGAACCGGCGTTGTAGCCGACTTCTCCCGGGCGTCCCGGATCGGTACACGCTGATTTCTTTCACCCAAGACCAGACAGTATTCGCCGGCAGATTAATCGGTTTATCTATGCGGTATTGTTCAGCGGCGACGCGTTCCTTGGCGTCGGAATTCAAAGTCGACCCTGCTAGGAAAGTTTAATCCGCGTGGTTTTTGTTTTCCAGCGCAGATTCGACATCATTCCGACTATCTACGGCGGCGAGGGACGGTCGCTCCGTCAGTCGAGGGCTATTTGTACTGCAGTTTTTTTAATGACTTACCCGCGGAATGCCGAGCGTCCGTCTGCAGCTCTCCGTAACAATCGTTAGCCTAAGGTCGAATACGAATTGAGAGGCATATGCAGCCGGGCATATACCAGTTGAGACTGAGTTGCAGTATCGATGCTGCAGACCCGACCATCTGGCTGGGTGTATCGCTTGCCGGAGTGCGCGAGGATGGGTCTTTCTATCGAAATGATGAAGCCGGGAGATAGCGCCCGCATCACGGGCCTGCTGGCCGGCGATCGCGGCTATCGTCAGCGCCTGCTTGCCATGGGGCTTACCCCGGGGGCCATTTTTCAAGTGCGGCGCAAGGCGCCGCTTGGCGATCCGATCGAGATCTCAATTCGCAATTTCACACTGACCCTACGCAAGTCCGAAGCGGCCATTCTTGAGCTGGAGGCCGTGTAATGGCCGCTGAACAGCCCCTCGTCGTCGCCGTTGTCGGCAATCCCAACTGTGGCAAATCCACCCTGTTCAATGCTTTGACCGGCGCGACGCAAAGGGTCGGCAACTGGCCGGGCGTCACCGTCGAGAAGCGCGTCGGCCGCTTCGTTCACGCCGGCCGGACGGTCGATCTGGTCGATCTTCCCGGCGTGTACCTGATTGGCAGCGCCGACGCCGGTTCGCAGGACGAGCGCGTTGCCCGCGACTTCACCCTGTCTGGCGAAGCGGACCTCGTTCTCAACATCGTCGACGCCTCCAATCTCGAGCGCAACCTCTACCTCACCACCCAGCTGATCGAACTCGGCGTGCCGATGCTGATCGTCCTCAACATGATGGATATGGCAAAGACCGCCGGCGTGGAGATCGACGTGACGGCGCTGTCGGAACGGCTTGGCTGCCCGGTGGTGCCGACGGTTGCCAGCCGCGCTTCCGGTCGCGAGGCGGTCAAGGCGGCCATCCTTGAGGCTGCTGCGCTCAGGCAGGCACCGGTTGCCAGGCCTGTGCAGCACGTGGCTGTTGCCGCCGCCGTTGCGGGCCTGGTCCCCCACCTTGCCGATGCCGCCCGCGCTGCCAAGGCTGACCCCAACTGGTTGGCGCTGAAGCTGATCGAGGGAGATACGCTGGCCGAAAGCCTCGCCGGTCCGGCGCTCTCCGCGACCGTCATTTCCGCCCGCCGGGCGATCGAGGAGGCTGCCGGCGAAGAAGCCGACATCGTCATCGCCGATGGCCGCTATACCTTCGTCGGCGAACTGATGGCCGGTGTCTGCCGCCAGACCACGCGGTTGTCCGCTCCGCTGTCGCAGATGATCGACCGCGTCGTGCTCAATCGCGTCTTGGGCGTGCCGATCTTCCTCTTCGCCATGTATCTGATGTTCCTGTTCACCATCTCGGTGGGCGGGGCCTTCATCGATTTCTTCGATCAGGCGTTTGGCGCCGTCTTCGTCGATGGCCTGGACCACTTGCTCTCCGCTCTCGGCACACCGCCCATTGTCGAGGCAGCCTTGGTCGGCTTCGGCTCGGGTATCCGGACGGTGTCCACCTTCGTGCCGATCATCGCCTGCCTGTTCCTGTTCCTGTCCTTCCTCGAGGACTCCGGCTACATGGCCCGCGCCGCTTTCGTCATGGACCGGGCCATGCGGGCGATCGGGTTGCCGGGCAAATCCTTCGTGCCGCTGATCGTCGGCTTCGGTTGCAACGTGCCGGCCATCATGGCGACACGCACCCTGGAAAGCCGTCGCGACCGCATCATGACTTCGCTGATGGCGCCCTTCATGTCCTGCGGGGCCCGCCTGCCGGTGTTCGCGCTGTTTGCCGCCGCCTTCTTCCCGGTGAGCGGCCAGAACATCATCTTCGGCCTTTACATCATCGGTCTCGCGTTCGCCGTGCTGACGGGGCTCGTCCTGAAGTCGACGCTGCTGGATGGCGAGCCCACTCGCTTCGTCATGGAGCTGCCGCCCTATCACATTCCGACCATCCGTTCGGTTGTCGTCCAAGCCTGGCAGCGTCTCCGCGAGTTCATCATCCGTGCCGGGCAGGTGATCGTGCCGATCGTCATGGTGCTGTCCTTCCTGTCGGCCATCGGTACCGACGGCAGCATCGGCCGCGATAACAGCCGCGACAGCGTGTTGGCGGTGGTGAGTCAGGAACTGGTGCCGGTGTTCGAGCCGATGGGCGTCACCCAGGACAACTGGCCGGCGGCGGTCGGGCTGTTCACCGGCATCTTCGCCAAGGAAGCGGTGATCGGCACGCTCAACGCCCTCTACGAGCAGGTCGGCCAGCAAGGAGTTCCCGCCGCGGGAGCGGTCGCATCTGCCGCGGAGGCAGGCGTGGGTAGCAAACTTCTCGGCGCGCTTGCCACTATCCCGGAAAATCTCGGAGCCCTCGGCAGCAGCCTGACTGACCCGCTCGGGCTCAACGTCGGTTACGTCGATGACAGCGCCGCCGCCGCCCAGGAGTTGCAGGTCAATGGTTCGGTGTTCGGCGCCATGCAGTCGCATTTCGGCGGAACCCCCGCCGCCTTTGCCTACATGCTGCTGATCCTGCTCTACACGCCTTGCGTTGCAGCTCTCGGCGCCATGCGCCACGAGATCGGCGGCAAGTGGACGGCGTTCGCGGCCGTGTGGACCACCGCCGTTGGCTATCTCGCCGCTGTGTCGTTCTATCAAGCGGCAACCTTTGCCACCCACCCGGTCAGCTCTATCCGTTGGCTTGTGATGGCCGCCGCTATTTTTGCAGCCGGCATTGCCGCCATGTGGATGGGTGGCCGGGCGCGTGGCCGCTCGCTCGCCGCGCAGCCGGCGGAGTAATGCCTATGATGACGCCGTCAACCGTCCGCGACTATCTGAAGGAGCGGGGCAGTGCGCCTCTCTCCGACGTCGCGCTGCACTTCGATGCCGGCGAGGATGCCGTTCGCGCCGTTCTCGACCTCTGGATTGCCAAGGGCAGGGTGCGCGCCTTGGCGGCCGGCGCCGGCTGCTCGAAGGCCGGCTCCTGCGGCTGCGCGTGCAAGGTCGAGGACATCTTCGAGTGGGTCGGGCAGACGCAACTGGCAGGCTGACCCCTCGGGCAAACAAAAACCCCGGCTCCGCCACGCGGAACCGGGGTTTTTTCAGAAGAAGCAAAAGTCGTCAGATGGCGGCCTTGATCCAGGCGGCAAGATCGCTCTTCGCAGCGGCGCCAACCTTCATGGCAGCCGGCTCGCCATCCTTGAAGATGATCAGCGTAGGGATCGAGCGGACGCCGTATTTCATCGCCGTATTGCCGTTCTCGTCGACATTGAGCTTGGCGATGGTGATCTTGCCATTGAGCTCGCTGGCGATCTCGTCAAGCGCCGGAGCAATCATCCGGCAGGGACCGCACCACTCGGCCCAGAAGTCGACGAGGACAGGGGTCGACGAGGCAAGCACGTCGGTGGGAAACGACTGGTCGGTGACTTTCTTGGTCGACATGGCGGACCTCGCGAGATGAGCAACGCGGCACCGACTCATGGCCGGGCCGCGCCTGTTGCCCGAAAGCTAAGGAGCCGACCCCGCAGCGTCAAGCATGGCTGAAGCATAAGCGAGGACAGCCGTCAGCTCGCTCGGACAAGCAGTATAGGAAAAACAAGAGCTTAGGCCAAAGTCAGCACGGACTTTTGCTCTAGAACGGTTCGTCGGTTTCATTTTCGTGATCGCTGGGCGCGGCGCCGGCGTCCAAGACAGCGAGATAAGCCGCAAGAGCCGCATCCAGCGTTGTCGCTGCCACCTCGTCGAACCGCGCCGCCGCGGTCCACAGGATGGCCGCACGCACCGGCCGGTCTGGCCAGAGCCGACGAAGGACCGCCCGGTAAAGGGCGAGCTGCAGGATATATCTCTGCGGCACCGAGCGTGGGGGATGTGCTGCCGTCTTGTAATCGACGATCATCACGGCTTCGGGCTCGACCAGCAATCGGTCGACGCTGCCGCTGACGGCGATTTGCCGGCCGGCCGGCGTCGTGACGCTGCCGGCAATCGCGGCCTCGGCGCGAGCGGCCGGCGAGAACAGAAGGGCCAGATCCGGTCGGGCCATAAGGGCGACAATGTCCTCGGCGAGGTGTCCCCGATCATCCTGTGGGAGACCGGGAAGAAGGCGAGCGAGGTAGTTACTGGCCGCCGAGGCACGGACTGCCGGTTCGACATCCGGCAATAGCTCGAAGAGACGATGCAGCACCGTGCCGCGCGCTGCGGCTTCCGGATCGAACGTGGTGGCTGGCGCTCCGGTCTGATCGGCGGTGACAGCCCGCGATGGCGCGAGGCTGGCAGGTTCCGAGACCGCGTCGGCCACCTTGCGGGTCAGCCATTCGGGCAACGGCGCCGGCTCGCTCACAACGGTTCGGGCCGGCTGGGCGGGCGCCGGCGGGTCTTCGTTCTGCGCGTGCCAACGCCATGCGAGGAGGGTGTCGTCCGCGTCCTTCACCGTCTCGGCACCGCTGCCGAGTGCCGCTTCAACGAGCCCGTGCCAGCGGCGGTCGGCCCCGTCATCGGCGCCCTTGAGTCCGGCGACGATCAACCGGTCACGGGCACGGGTCAGCCCGACGTAGAGCAGACGGCGGTATTCCTCTTCCTGCGCGGCGATGAAAGCTTCTGCCGCCGTCTCGACGGGCTTCGGGCGGAAGCCGCCGCCCTGACGCCAGACGATCGGTGGATTCGGACCATCACTCACCGCCAGGATGTCGGGCAGGTTCTTCTCGCTGGCCGGCTTGTCGCCGGGATCGATCAGAAACACCACCGGCGCCTCGAGGCCTTTCGAGCCATGCACCGTCATGACGCGCACCTCGTCGCGCTCAGCGTCGAGTTCGCGTCGGATCAGCTCGCCCCCTTTGGCGAGCCGATCGATGAAGCCATTGAGCCCGGCCGTTTCTTCGCCCTCATAGGAGAGGGCCAGCGTCAGAAGTTCATCGATGACCTCGTCGGCTTCGCGACCGAAGCGCGCGCGATAGGCGGCTCGTCCGCCATCCGGCCCGACAAGGCGCGACAGAAAGACGAAGGGTTCACTCCGATCGGCGCGGCTCATCCACAGCGCAACGGTGGCGCGCAGCGTCTCGGCGTCGGCGTCGCCCTCCGTTGCCCGTTGCCTGACGGCATCCCACAGGAGGCCGGGCCGGCCATGGGCGAGGCGGAACAGCGCGTCCTCGGAGAGACCGACAAGCGGCGATTTTGCGACGGTGGCGAGCGTCAGGTCGTCCTCGGGCAAAAGCGCGATGCGGGCGGCCGCCAGTAGATCCTGCGTGACGATGTGGCCGACCACGTCGAGCCGATCGGCGCCGGCCACAGCCACCCCGCGTTGTTTCAGCGCCCGGTTGACCGCTTCAACGAAGGTGCCGCGCTTGCGAACGAGCACCAGTACGTCACCGGGTCGGATGGGAGCACCGGTGGCCTCAAGACGGGTGCCCGCACGCAGCCAGCCGGCGATCTCGTCGGCGATCCGCCCGGCAAGGCGAACGGCCGGACTGGCGGTCGCGGTTGCGTCGACCGGATCCTCCCAGTTGCCAGGCGGTGGCGCTGGCAGCTTCTCGACCGCCGGCCATAATTCGACAACACCGGGCTCGCGGCCCCGCACCGTCTCATGAACGGTTGGGCCGGCGTCGGTCGAAAGGCCGGCATGCGCGCCCGGATTGCGGAACACCGCGTCGACGGCGCCGACCACCGCCGCCGTCGAGCGGAAGGACAGGGTGAGGCGAAGGTCGTGAACCGGCAGCCCCGCCTCGGCGAGGCGCCGTCCGAGCGTCTGGCGCGTCAGGCCGAACAGGTGCGGTGCCGCGCCCTGGAAGGAGTAGATCGACTGCTTTTCGTCACCCACCGCGAACACGGTACGGGTGCGTCCGGAACGCGCGCCTTCACCGGCTGAGAATTCCCCGGTCAGCGCCTCGACGATCTGCCACTGTCGCGGCGAGGTATCCTGCGCCTCGTCGACCAGCACGTGGTCAAGCCCTTCGTCGAGCTTGTATTGCACCCATTCGGTGGCATCCGAACGGGACAGCAGCGCGGCGGCCCGTTCGATCAGATCGTCGAAGTCGAGAAAACCGAGCCGCGCCTTTTTTGCTTCGATGAGGCCGATCAGTCGGTCGGCGAGGCGAAGGAGAGCCGCGCTGCGCGTCCCCCAAAGCGTTGCCGACAGGGCGCGTTCAAGGTCGAGAAGTCGCTGAGCCTCCCGTTCGAAGCGCTCGTTGGCTTCCGGCAGCACGTCGACGACATCTTTGGTGAAAGGGCGCTTGCGCGGCTCACCTTTGCCCGTCAAGAACAGCCCACGCCACTGAAGTCGCCGCATTTCAGGATCGGTGGTCGCCAGCGCGGCCCGGAACCCATCGGCAAGCGCCGGCATCGACTTGGATTTCGAGGCGTCGAGCACGTCGATGAGCCGGCTCAGGAACGGACCGGAGAAGTCCTCGGAAGTCGAGATCGCCTCGAGAAGCTTTTCCCTGGTCGCCCCCGCCGGGGCGCCGAGCGCCTGCGGCAGGGTGGTCAGTGCTTCATCGATCGAAAGGTTGCCGCTGAAGAAGGCGGCGAGATCGTCGCGGGCAGAAACGACGGCGCGAAGCGCCCGGTCGAGTGCTTCGTCGCCGGCAATTGCCACCAAGTCGGCAAGGGCCCGACCCTCCGGACTGTCGGGGTGGGCGGCGCAAGCCGCGAGTAGTTCGGCCCTTGCCTCGGTGTAGAGATCGGTCGCGCGCGCATCGTCAAGCACGCGGAAACGGCCGTCGAGACTGGCCTCGAGCGGAAAGCGCTGCAACAGCGCCTCGGCAAAGGCGTGGATCGTTTGGATCTTCAGGCCACCTGGCGTCTCGATGGCACGCGCGAATAGTCGCCGCGCCGGCGCCAGGCGGTCGGGCCGCACAGGCTTGCCCTCGAGCTCGGACAGGACGCGGGTCAATTCCTCGTCGGTGAGGCCGGCCCAGCGGCCGAGCTCCTCGAAGATGCGGCCAGACATTTCCGCTGCCGCCGCCTTGGTGAACGTGAGGCAGAGGATGCGGCCGGGATCGACGCCGTCGAGCAGCAGGCGGATCACCCGTCGCGTCAGCACCCAGGTCTTGCCCGAACCGGCGTTGGCCGACACGAAGGCGGAGGCCTTGGGATCGGTGGCAAGGAGCTGGGTCTGACGGGTGGCGGCTGGAATTTTCATTCCTCGCCTCCATCGTCCTCGATGCTCCACTCGCTCACCCGCGCAAGGTGATCGTAGTCGCCATGATCGGTCTTGCGAAATGGCCGGGCACGCGAAAGGTAGCCGCGGTTCGGATCGGCATAGGCGCGCACCAGACCGCGCAGGCGGGCTTCCGCCTCGGCAATTGTTTGCTCCAGTGTCACCGGGTCGCCGCCACGCGGTGTGTGGCCGCTATAGCTTTCGATCTCGTCGCGGCCTTCCAGACCGCGCAGCACTACATGCACCAGTTCCGCCGCCTCACGCGGACCCGACAGACGCGAAAAGCCGCCATGGCGGGCAATCACCGCTTCGAGCGGCAGCTGTGGCGTCAGCTGGGCGGCAATCTGCGCCGCCGTCGGCGCGCGTCCGGTCTTGAAATCGATGACGGTGACGCGACCGTCTTTTTCGATGTCGATGCGGTCGGCTCGACCGGTCAGCGTGAAGCGATCCGTCAGCTCAAGACGGCCTTCGATTTCCGTGTGCCGGGCGAGCGGCGCGCGTTTGGCCTCGAACTCCAGCACGATGAACCGGGCAAGCGCCTGAAAGCGTGGCCACCACAGCGCGCGCACCTCCGGATAGGCGGAGAGCGCCTCCGAAAACCGACCTCGGCCAAACTCAATCAGGGCGACGACGGCCGTCTCGTCCCACGGACCCGTCCAGGTCGCCACGAAGTCGGCGAGGACATCGTGCACGAGCGTGCCACGCGTGCCGAAGTCGGGTGTCTCGCCAAAGCCGTCGAGCGGGCGGAGCTTCAGGATGCGCTTGGCATAGATGGCATAGGGATCGCGGATCAGCGTTTCGATGTCGGTGACCGGCAGCATGCGCGGTCGTGCCGTGAGCGGCGGTGCCGGATTGGGGCGCGTAGCGCGCGGCAAGGCCGGCCGGTCATCGAGCCGGCGCGCCCAGTCGAGGAAACAGTTGCCACGCACCTCCATCGCCTCCGTTCGCGCCGGGCCGATGAGGCTGGTCAGCCGTTGCAGGAAGCGGGTCGGCACGGTCGGCGCACCGCCGCGCCGGGCCGAGCGGATCAGCACGGTATCCGGCACGCCGAGAGCGGCGGAAAAGTCATGGGCCGACAGACCGATGCGAACTTCCGGCGGGCTGAGGCCGAGGCCGGCGCGCATCGGTCGCGACAGCCAGGCGCCCGTGTCGGTGACCGGCGGGAAGACGCCCTCGTCGAGGCCGACCAGCACCAGCCGGTCGGTCGGCAGCAGACGCGCCTCGATCGGGCCTGTGGCCATGACGCGCGCGTGGCGGCTCGGCGTCAGCACCAGCACGTTGCCGATCAGCGCCCGCAGCACCGGCGCGAAATCGCCGTTGTTGAGCGCGAGGCCGGCATCGGCTGCGCCGGCGTGGTCGTTGAGGATCGATAGAAGCTGTCGCTCCGCCCGGGTCGGCTCTTCGGTGTCCTCCTCGGGGCGGCGGGTGATGTGGCCCAGCGTCTCACGCAAGGCGATGACAAAATCGGCAAGCGTCGGCACCGCCAGGGACGCTGCCGCAACAAACGGCGCCATGGCCTCGCCGAAGGCATCTGCGACGGTCAGCGCATCTGAAAGAAGGAAGCGCTCCTCGTCATCTCTCGTCTCGGTGCGGTTTTCGAGCGCTCGCAAGGCATTCGAGATGGCTGCGATACCGCCGGCAAGGCGCGGCCCGCGCAGTATCTTGCGGGAGATCAGGCGTCCGGCTGGCCGGATCCGTGCCGAAGACCAGCCGAAGCGCGTCTCTGGATGGCCGAGGATGGCCGCCACTTTCACCGGGGGAAAATCTTCGGTCGCCACTTCCGTGAGGAGCAGAGCAAGCTGGCCATAGGGCGTCTGTGGGAGTGGCTGGCCGGCGGTGTCCTCTACTTCAATGCCGAACCGGTCGAGTTCGGCCGCCACGCGGCGGATGATGGTGCGATCGGGCGTGACGAGGATCGATCGTGCCTCGGGATTTTCGAGACACTGGCGAAGAGCGATCGCAGCGGCCAACGCCTCCTCGGCCTCGTTGGCTGCGACGGTCAGAGAAACACCGGCAAGCGCCGCCTCGGTACCGGCGGCATCGGCGTCAAGAACGGCAGCATGTTGGGGCCATTGATCGGTAACGGCGGCCGGCACCAGGGCTCGTCGGACAATATCGATGCGAGCGGCCAGCGCCGGTTTAGGCGCGCCCAGTTCGTCAATTTCCTCCCGCTCCACGCCAAGCCGCTCGATGAGGCGGTTCATGGTGTGCTCGGGGTGGGCGCAATCGAAAACACTGGCGGCAACCGTGTCGCTTGGCGCGGTTATGTCGAGGCCCGGCAGCACCAGCGCCCCTTCGGGAAGAGACAGCACCGCGGCCATCAGATCGGCGGTGCTCGGCACAGAGCCGGTCGAACCGGCGATGATCACCGGGCCGGGCGGTGGACGGGTCTGCCAGCGGGCAATGGTGGCCTCGACCATCGCGCGGTGGAAGGCGCCGGCACCGATCTGGCCACGCTCGGCAATGGCAGCTGGCAGTGCCTCGGTGGCGATCCTGAGGAAGTTGAGCGACAGCTGCCACCAGGCGGCATAATCGTCGGGCACCAGGGCGTCGAGCTTGCTCCAGTCGACGCCCTCAAGTTCGGCCTGGTCGAGGAGTGCCAGCAGGTCCGCGGACAGATTGAGCGCTTCGGCCGGCGAGCCCGGCACGGCCACCGGTTGACCGGAGGGCGTGAGCAACTGATCGCTCGTCACGCGCTCGCGCCAGCGGCCGACGAGCCGGGCCAGCATCAGCCGTCGCTCGGCGGCGGCGATCACCGGTGGCAGATCGAGCGCTTCGGGTGCCAGCAGGTCGTCTTCCGCTTCCAGCACGTCGGATATGGAGAGGATGCGCGGCAGCATCGCCGATCCGCCGCCAAACGCATCCCGGAACGCCTGCCTCAGCGCCGCGCCGGCCCGGCGGGTCGGCAGGTAGATGCTGACGTCGGCAAGATCGAGTGGACGAGCACGATAGATGCGGCCGGCAATCAGGCGGCCGTCGAGAAGCGCTTCGGCCAGCGTGGCAAGGAAGGGCGCACCGGGAGAAATGGTGAAGACGCGCCCGGCCATCGCCTACTCCGCTGACAACTGGATGGTCCGCTCCGCCTGCCTGATCGACTCGGGCGTCCCGACGTGCAGCCAAGTCCCTTCGAGCCGCACGCCATGCAGGCGACCTTTGTCGATCAGTTCATCGAAGATGCGATTGAGCGAAAAAGGCGCAAGCGGACGATCGGCAAACACGTTTGGCTTGAAGATGGCTGCGCCAGCATAGACGAAGGGGGCGACGGTACGTTCGCGTCGCCGCGTCAGGCGACCATCGCCGGCCATCTCGAAGTCGCCGACGCCTGAATAGCCGATCGAGCCGACGGTCGGGGCGAGCAGCAGCAGACCATCCATGCGTCCGCCGTCCCAGGCCCGGGCCAGCGATGGCAGATTGGCCGACACGCCCTCGATCCAGATGGAATCGGAGTTGAGATGATAGAAGGGCTCGTCGCCGAGGTGCGGCAGTGCCTTGACGACGCCACCGCCGGTATCGAGCAACTGAGTGCGTTCGTCGGAGACGATGACGGAAAGATCGCGCCGTTTGCTGACGTGCACCTCGACGAGATCGGCGAGGTAATGGACGTTGACGACCGCCGTCTCGACACAGGCCTCGGTCAGCCGGTCGAACACCCGGTCGATCAGGCTGCGGCCGAGCACTTCCACCAATGGCTTCGGCGTAGTTGCCGTGATCGGGCGCATGCGCTTGCCACGGCCGGCGGCCAGCACCATGGCCCGACGAGGGTGAAAGGCGGGGAGAAAAGCAGCATCAGTCATCTGGAACGATCGGGATCTCGGCGGTCGGAAAAAGGCTCACGGCCGGCTAGCCGGCGATGCGAGCCGTTCATACCAGAGCTTGACCCCGGCGAGAACCTTGTTGCCCAGCGCTTTTTCAAAGTTATGACGGACGCGCGGCAGGAAGCGGAGGTGATGGGTGCGGCCGGTGCGTGCCGCATACTCGACAAAGCGGCCGAGAATCTTGGCGTTGCGCTGAGCGCCAAGGATCGCCACGCGTTCTGCAAAATCGGCGGCGTCGAAGCCGGAGCAGTGAGCCCGGCGACGATCAACATAGGTGGCGGTCATCGCAGCGGCGAGCTCGTCGGGAATGTCGACGCGCGCATCGGTGACAAGAGCCGCGAAGTCGTAGGCCGGCGAACCGAGCAGGCCATCCTGGAAGTCGATGATCCCAATAGGGTCGCCCGAAGCCTGCCATAGGATATTGGGCGAATGGTAATCGCGTAGCACCAGCCGCCGCTGGTCATCGTCGAAGCGAGCAAGAAGGCCGTCCCAAAGGCTATCCCACTCGGCTCGGGCATCGGGCGCAAGCGGTGTTCCGGCGATATGCGGTACGTACCAAGCGGCGAACAAGCCGACTTCGGTGGCCAGCGCCCGCCGATCGTAGCGCGGCATTGGCCAGCGCCCACCGGCGTCATCGGTGGCAATCTCTGGCCAATCCACGACTGCGAGGTCGGCGAGCCGTTGTGCGGAAACAAGGTAGCGCTCGGCGATTGGAACCCCGTCGCGCACGATGCCCTCGGAGCCAAGATCCTCGACCAGCATGAGACGCCGCTCGGTATCGCAATCGAGAACGCGCGGGCTGCGGAAGCCGTGACGGCGCAGCGTGTCGGCGATGGCGGAAAAGGCGGTGAGGCTATCAGCGAGGTGGACAATTTCCTCATAACGGTCGTCGTCGGCCCGCTTCAGGTAGGCGCGCCAGGCCGGCCAGCGCATTACCACCGCGCCATTGCCGCCAGCCATCGCTCGCTCGAAGCTGCGCGTCGAGGCATCGCCGTGCAGATATTGCCGTTCGGCGCCTGCAAAGCCGGCTCGGTCCAGAAGGTCGCGTATGGCAAACGTCTCATCGAGCCGATCGGCCCAGCCGCTGCCCTGCGCTTCCAGCAGGAAGTGGCGGCCGTTAAGGCCATCGCCTTCCGAAATGACGAGGTCAAGCCGCTCGACCGGCAGTTCACTGCCCGCCCGATCGGGCCATTCGATCAACGAAAGGCCTTCGCCGACGGCTTCGGAGAAGCCGATCTCGATCAGTTCGTCCGGATCTGCGAGACGATAGAGATCGAAATGATGAACCGGAAAGCGCGCCGTCTCGTAGCTTTGCAGGAGCGTGAAGGTAGGGCTCGGCACTTCGAGGTTCGGATTGCCGGCAAGGCGCCGGACGACGGCGCGCGCAAAGGCGCTCTTGCCCATGCCTAGATCGCCGTGGAGCGCAATGACATCCCCCGGCCGAGCAATGGCGGCGATATCGTCGGCCAGACGGAGCGTGCCGGCTTCGTCGGCAACGCTGACGGTGCGGCGGAACGGGAGGCTCATCGCGGCGCCGCTCACTCGGCCGCTTGAGCGATGCTGGGGTTTATCGGTAGCCTGCAGACGACGCGCGTGCCGACGTCCATCTTGGAGGTGATTTCGACGCTACCCTTGTGCAACTCGACGAAGCTCTTGACGATGGAAAGGCCGAGGCCCGGGCCGCGCCGGCGGGCGCCGTTGGTGCGGCTTTCAAAACGCTCGAAGACGACTTGAAGATATTCGTCGGGAATGCCACGGCCGTGGTCCTCGACGGTGAATGAGATCTCCTCATCGGTCCGCCGGCAGGACAGCGACACGACGCCACCATCGTCGGAGAAGGCGATGGCGTTGGACAACAGGTTGTAGAGCACCTGGCGAATGCGCTTTTCGTCGGCGACGAAGGAGCCGATGTCGCTGGGCACATCGAGCTTCAGGTCGATGTGCGCCTCGGCGATGCGATCGCGAAGACCGGCGGTCGCCGCCCCGACGGTCAGCGGAATGTCCACGTCGCCGAGGTCGAGTTCCATGATGCCGGCGTCGACGGTGGCGAGATCGAGGATATCGTTGATGATGGCGAGCAGCGCCGTCGACGAGTCCATGATGTAGCCGGTGTATTCCCGCTGCTTGATGTTGAGCGGACCAGCGTTGTCGTCGGCGAGCAATTGGGCAAAGCCAAGGATGTTGGTGAGTGGCGAGCGCAGCTCGTAGGAGACGTGCTGGATGAAGGCATTTTTCAGCTGGTCGGCTTCTTCGAGCGCTTCGTTCTTCTCGGTGAGCGCCCGTTCGACGTTTACCGAGTCGGTGACATTGACGAAGGTGATCAGCGTCGCGCCATCTGGCAGCGGCACGGTGGTGAAGTCGATGACACCACCATCGCGCCGGTCGAGCCGGCCGGTGAGGCGGTTGCGGCTGTCGGCGAGACCGGCGACGGCAAGGCGCACCTGATCCCAGGCATCTCGGTTGCCGTGGGCGGCCATGCAGTGGCCGACAACGTCGTTGATGTGCGGACGGCTGGCCAGCAGCTCCTCGGAAAGCTTCCAGAGGCTGCCGAAGGCCGGGTTGTAGAGACGCAGCCGGCCGTCCGAACCGAACACCGCGACGCCCTCGGAGAGGTGATCGAGCGTCTCGCCCTGGACGCGTGTCAGCGCGTTGTAGCGGCTCTTGAGCTCGATCTGCTCGGTGACGTTCTCGTAGACATAGGTAACGCCGCCCTGCGGATGCGGGTTGGCGATGACGCGCAACGTCTGTCCGGTCGGCAGGTGCCACCAGCTCTCGTGGGCCTCCATCGCCTGATAGGCGGAAAGCTGCTCGCGCTTCCAACTACGGAAGTCGGCCTGCTCGGGCAGCTTGCGGGAAACGCGCAGTTGATCGAGAATTGCCGCGTCGTCCGGACCGGCCTCGAGAAAAGCGGTATCGAGGTCGAACAGCGCACGATAGGCGGCGTTGTAGAACTTGAGCCGCTTGTCGGCGCCGAAAATGGCGACGGCGGTGGCGAGCTGGTCGAGTGTGCGGGCGTGGCTTTCGATGGTGCGGCGCAGTTCCACCTGCGCCTGTTCGAGTTCGGACACGTCGGTGGCAATGCCGGCGCTGCCGGATGCCGTCTCGACGTCGATGACGTCGAACACCCGGCGGGCGCCGCCCACCACCAATGACAGCCGCTTTTCGAAAGCTGGCGCATCCTGCCGGCTATCGGCGATCGCCTTGCGGGCGGCTGTATCGAGGAACTCGGCGCCAATGGCCACGGCCTGCGTCGAACTTGCAACCTCGACAGCGCGCGCATAGGCCGCGTTGACCCAAACGAGCCGGCCGGTCTTGTCGCGCGTCCAGGCCGGCATGGGCGTTTTGCCGATCAAGCCTTCGAAGGTTTCGACCAGCGTCCTTTGCCGCTCGAAACGCTCGGCCAGCTCGGCATACTGCTGCCGTTCCAGCGTCAGATTGCGAAAGCGGATGAAGCAGCGCGAACCGTTGACCCGGCCAGCCGCCTCGATATGGACGCCGCTGGTGGTGGTCAGCACGTCCAGGAAGGCCTCGCCTTCGGCGCGCAAAGCGCGGGTGCGGGCTTCCAGAAGCTGGGCCGAGGCTGGCTCCAGCCATTGACCGAAGGCAAGGAAGCCGACCTGGCTGCGCGGCACGCCCGAGGCTTCCGGCAGCGAGCCCATTACCTTTGGCGCTTCGTCACGAGCCCCCCAGATGACGGTGCGTTGATCATCGGCGTTGAGGGCGGCTTCGGTTCGATCGGCGGCCAGCTTCAGGTCGGCATTTTCGCGCAGCAGGCGCTCGCGGTCGTCTTCGGCCATGCGGCGCGCCCGGATCAGGGCGGCGGCCGATACAACGGCGATGCAGATGGCCGATACGAAGGCGGAAAGCGCGGCCACCTGAAGCGGCTCGAAATACACCGAGCCGTCGGAACCGAACTTGATGGCCTGGGCAAAAGCCGGGCTAGCACCGACCGGCGACAGGATGGTCGAGAGCAGGGCGATCTTCCCGACGTGCCCTGCAAACGGCGATCGTGTCCGGTTCAACCCCGGCATGTATTTATCCCCTTTCGGCCGCACTCGGAAAACGGTTCCGCTCATCGAGGAGAGGCCCCGTCCCGGACCGGCGCGTGCCCCACCGCCGATCCGAATCACCCCAAAATACCGCCTTTCAGGGGGTGCAAAAAGAGTCGAGGAAGCCTCGATTGGCCCATCGGTGACAAGCGAGTCCAACCGGCCCCGATGTTCACGGAACGTTCAGTGATCCCGTGCGGCCGGCTTGCCATGGGGGAAGAGTCGATAATTAACGGCGGGGGGTGGCCAGAGGGTTGACCGGACTCGTCTTATGCGGTTCGGCCGCCTTCCCTTTCTCGATCCCTCGCGCAGGGCGGCAATGTCCCCCGGAAAAATCCGCATGTGTGGAACAGCTGTGGATAAGGCTTTGCCGGCAAGAAAAACCCGCCCGCACTCATCTGAGCGCACGGGCGGGTTTGAATTCATCCCAGGCGGCTTTTTCGCCCGAGCATGGGCAGGTCAGTAGCGGTACATCGCCGACTTGAACGGACCGGTCGACTTGACGCCGATATAGTCGGCCTGCTCCGGCGTCAGCTTGGAAAGCTTGGCGCCAAGCTTGGCGAGATGCAGTTGGGCCACCTTCTCGTCGAGGTGCTTGGGCAGCACATTCACCTTCTTCTCATACTTGTCGCCACGGGTCCAAAGTTCGATCTGGGCCAGCGTCTGGTTGGAGAAGGAGGCACTCATCACGAAGCTCGGATGTCCGGTGGCGTTGCCGAGGTTGACGAGGCGACCTTCGGACAGCAGGACGATCTTCTTGCCGTCGGGGAATTCGACGAGGTCGACCTGCGGCTTGACGTTCTTCCACTTGAAGTTCCGAAGACCGGCGACGTCGATCTCATTGTCGAAATGGCCAATGTTGCAGACGATGGCCATGTTCTTCAGCTTGCGCATGTCATCGACGGTGACGACGTGAAGGTTACCGGTGCAGGTAACGATGATGTCGGCGCGATGGATATCGTCCTCCAGCGTGACCACCTCGAAGCCGTCCATGGCGGCCTGCAGAGCGCAGATCGGGTCGACTTCGGTGACTAGCACGCGAGCACCGGCGCCGTGCAGCGACTGGGCCGAACCCTTGCCGACGTCGCCATAACCGCAGACGATGGCGACCTTGCCGGCCATCATCACGTCGGTGCCACGACGGATGGCGTCGACTAGGCTCTCGCGGCAGCCGTACTTGTTGTCGAACTTCGACTTGGTGACGCTGTCGTTGACGTTGAAGGCCGGCCAGGGCAGCTCACCGCGCGCTTCCATCTGGTAGAGGCGCATGACGCCGGTCGTCGTCTCTTCGGACACGCCACGGATGCTTGCCTTGGCGCGCGAATAGAAGGTCGGATCTTTGGCAAGGCGCGCTTTGATGGTCGCGAAGAGTTCTTCCTCTTCCTCGGACTTCGGATCGGCGAGAACGGACGGATCGCTCTCGGCCTTGGAGCCCAGCGTCACCAGGAGTGTGGCGTCGCCGCCATCGTCGAGGATCATGTTGGCGGTCTGGCCATTGCCCCAGTCGAGGATACGGTCGGTGTAGGTCCAGTATTCCTTCAGGGTCTCGCCTTTCACCGCGAACACCGGGGTTCCGGCGGCGGCGATGGCGGCGGCGGCGTGGTCCTGCGTCGAGAAAATATTGCAGGAGGCCCAGCGGACGTCGGCGCCGAGCGCCTTCAGCGTCTCGATCAGTACGGCGGTCTGGATGGTCATGTGCAGCGAGCCGGCGATGCGGGCGCCCTTGAGCGGCTGGGCGGCGGCGTATTCGGCGCGCACCGACATCAGGCCGGGCATCTCGATCTCGGCCATGTCGAGTTCGGTGCGGCCCCAGTCGGCGAGCGAGATGTCCTTGACGATATATTCCTTGGCGACCATCGACGGATCTCCGAGTGCGAGGGAGGGGTATGCTGGTTGAAAGCCAACGGGGGCGGCAAACGGCCGCCGGTAAGCGCCTTATAGGAGATGTCGACGCCCAGCGCAATCGCGACATAAAGAGATCCTTATATCATGATGAAAGCCACCTGCGCACTCAAAGATGGCATGGAATGCCTGCCGGAGTGATGTTCAGAAGGCCAGATGTAAAACCCTGCATACACTCTGGCTGTCGACGCTTTGCTGGGATCGGCGGCAACGGGTATGCTCTTGGCCAACACCGGACGGGAAATCGGGGCACCCCGCGCCGAGCCGACGCGAAGCGGATGTCAGAGTTCAGGTCGTTCTGAGGGAAAGGCCACGCGCGAAGCCGTCTGGTCGGCTTCCGGCGTCTGAGGTCGGGAAAACCAGTCTCGGTGTTTCCGACCATGTCTGGTAAGGTCGGTTGGCCACGAACGGTCCCGCTATCCACCAAAGGGAGGCGAAGGTGGGTCAGACAAAGCCCGTTTTGGAAGTGATCGAAGCGCCGCTTGAGCGCACGTTCCGCGTCTATTCGCACGACTACCCCTTCGCCTATTCCGGTTGGCACCACCATCCGGAATACGAACTGCATCTGATCCGCCGCAGTTCCGGCCAGTTCTATGTCGGCACCTATGCCGGCGAGTTTGGCCCGGGCAACCTCGTCATGACCGGTCCCAACCTGCCGCATATGTGGGTGTCGGACGGCTTCGACCGCGACGGAGAGGGGCGCATTCGCGATCGTGACCTGGTGCTTCAGATGGGTGCCGGCTTCGCCGAGCGTTGCATGGCCGAGTTTTCCGACTGTTCCGGCCTTTCCGCGCTCTTGGACGCGACACGAGCGGGCATCGAATTTTCGCCTTCCGCCGCCGCCGAGGCAGCAAGCCTTATGGAAGCGTTGCTCCGTGCGGACGGGTTCGAGCGCATAGCCTTGTTCTTCAAGCTGATGCGCGTCTTGGAGCAAGATGGCAATCGTCGATCGCTGTCACTGAAAGGCATGGAACATCAATGCGCCCAGCCGCGTCGGCTTGAGCGCATGCTGGCCTACATTGCTGCCAACTTCAACCGGCCGGGTCTTACCTGTCGCGAAGTGGCGGCGACGGAAGGCATGGGCTTGCCTGCCTTCTCGCGCCTCTTCGAGCGGCATCTGCGCTGCTCCTGTGCCGAGTACATCAACCATCTCAGGATCTACAAGGCTTGCCAGTTGCTGTCGGAGACCGAGGTCATGGTGACCTCGATCGCCATGGATGTCGGCTACGAGACGCTGTCGACCTTCAATCGCAACTTCCTGCGGTTGATCGGCCGTACGCCATCCGCCTTCCGGGCCGAGCGACGAGCGGGCGGACGCGGCAAGACGCGCGCCGCCGCCTGAGAGTTGTCGCGGCTAGAGCCGCTGCCCATCCTCCCCGAACAGATGGATAGCCGAGAGGTCCGGCTTAAGACCGATATTGTCGCC
Organism: Pseudomonadota bacterium; assembly: GCA_018262505.1. Classification (GTDB taxonomy): domain Bacteria; phylum Pseudomonadota; class Alphaproteobacteria; order Rhizobiales; family Pleomorphomonadaceae; genus Pleomorphomonas. The sequence continues at coordinate 21,145 of JAGSYV010000046.1, read as the reverse complement.
GGGGTTGAGTTCGACCCGTTCGCGCAACACGGCGACCAGTGTCTGCCCGCCGCACCGGACCAGCACCTGCGTTTCGGCGCCGGTTGGTTCGACCACCACCACCTCCGCACGGAAGCCGGCTTCGTCGAGCGTCAGATGCTCGGGGCGGACGCCGTAGGTGATAGCATCGCTGGCGGCCCCGGCGGGCAGCGGCAACACGACGCCATCCTCGGTGACGAAGCCGCCGCTGCCGGTCTTGCCCTTGATAAGGTTCATGGCCGGCGAGCCGATGAAGGTGGCGACGAACAGGTTGGCCGGCCGATCATAGAGTTCGAGCGGCCGGCCGATCTGTCGGCCATGGTCATCGCTTCGATCTGATCATGGGTGACGTAGACGGTGGTGGTGCCGAGGCGCTGGTGCAGATCCTTGATCTCGGCGCGCATCTGCACGCGCAGCTTGGCATCGAGATTGGAAAGCGGCTCGTCGAACAGGAACACTTGCGGGCTGCGCACGATCGCCCGGCCCATGGCCACACGCTGGCGCTGTCCGCCCGACAACTGCTTGGGCAGCCGATCGAGATAGGGCTCGAGTGCCAGAACGGCCGCCGCCTCCTTGACACGGGCGTCGATGGCGGCGCGGCTTTCGCCCTTCAGCTTCAGCGCAAAGCCCATGTTCTGCGCCACGGTCATGTGCGGATAGAGCGCATAATTCTGGAACACCATGGCGATGTCCCGCTCCTTCGGCGGCACGTCGTTGACGAGACGGTCGCCGATGCGGATGTCTCCGTCCGAGATTTCCTCGAGGCCGGCGATCATCCTGAGCAGCGTCGACCTGATGACCGCCGTAGAACTTGGCGACGTTGTCGATGGAAACGCTGGCCATGGTGTTCCTCCCTTGATCGTGTTCAGAGGCCGAGCCGCCAGACGCGCGCGCTGGCGATGCGTTCCTGGGGGGCTGCGAGGCGAATGGCAGTTATCGGGGCGGGATCGGCGAGCCGCTTGGTGCCGGCATAGCGGCCGTCATCGGCAAACACCTCGATCGATCCCCGGTCGAGGAAGACGCGGACGGAGCGCACCTGCGCGCCGACGGCGAGATAGTGCGGCGAGGCCGGTCCGGTACTGGCAGCTTCGTGAAGGATGGCGAGGCCATCCGCGCCACCCGTGATGGCGAGCTTCAGCGCCGGATGCGACAGCACGAGTTCGAACGGCACGCCCGTCTGATCGAACTCGATGACGATCTCGGCGGCTCCGTCATCGAGGCTGACCGTCTCGCCCTTGAGCAGTTCGTGATCGTCGACAAGCGTCTGCCGGAGTGTGGTGACGGCCTCGATCGGTGGCGTGAGCAGCACGCCGTCTTTGAGCTGCAGCCGGCGCGGCAGGGTCATCGCGGTCGGACAGTCGGCGGTCCTGACGATGTCCGTCCAGTTGGCGAGCCAGGCGATGCCGACTGGGCCGTCACGGTCGGCAAAGGCCTGGAAGCCGTAGGCATCGGTGCCGAAATCGAGTTCCTGCCGGAATTCCGGCGTAAACGCCCGGCCGTCGAAGCGGCCGACGATGCCGAAAGTGAGGTTGCGCCGGCGCGTCGCCGGATCGCGGCTCATCAGCAGGCCGACGATCAGCAGCCAACGGGTATTGGGATCTTCCGCCGGGCCGTCGAGCGGCAGCATGGCCGGACATTCGCCGACGGTGCGGCCATATTCGCGCTCGCGGTGGACAAGGCCGACGAAGCGCCAGCCGGACGCTCCGGTCGGATCGTCTGTCTCATTGAGCATGACGACGCCGCCTTCGGTATCGCGGCCACCGAGCAGCATCTTGAGACGCCCATCGGGCCCACGGAAGACATAGGGATCGCGGTTGTCCTCACCGAGGCCGAGCCCTTCGGGACGACCGGCCAGCACAGTCCCCGGCGGGCTGTCGAGTGTGACGCTGTCGCTGCTCCGCACTGTGCACTGCACTTCCATTTCCGGCTTCCGGCCCTCGATATGATCGGTGAAGAAAGCACGAAAGCCAGGCTCTCCCGGCACAGCGATTGCCGAGCCGGAAAAAATGCCGCCGGCCCCGTTCGCCGCGTAGACCGCATCCCCGGGCTCAAGAAAGACGGGCAGATGGCGCCAGTGCAGGAGATCGTCGGAGACGGCATGGCCCCAGTGCATGGCATGCCAGCGGAGACGGTGCGGATAGTGCTGGTAGCAGAGGTGGACCCGGCCGTCGAAGCGGCCGAAGCCATTGGGGTCGTTCATCCAGCCGAAGGGCGGTCGGAAATGATAACCGCCTGCCAGCTCGGGCGGGATTGGTGCCGGTCCGGCGTGCAGCACCCGAATGCCGGTGTCGAGCACAGTAGCCGGATCATAGGCGTAGACGGCCGACAGCAAGGTGGTCGCGGGGTTGTAGCTGAGGCGATCGACCGGCGCCGCGGCAACGAGGGGCCGCCGTTCGAAGGCGTCGGTTCGTCCGGTGATCACTTCGCCCGCTCCGGTCAGCGCGACGTTTGCCGGTTCCGTCCCCTTGGCCATCAGGAAGAGTTCGATGGTGTGGCCTGCGGCCACCGGGGCAAAGGATATCGCTTCCCAGCCCGACTGATCGGCCGAAGAAAGTGCCTGGGACATGGTCAACCTTTCACCGCTGAGCCAACAAAGGAGCTGATGAACCAGCGTTGGAAGGCGAGATAGAACACGAGAATGGGGATCATCATCAGCACCGAGGCGGCCATGGCCCGGTCCCAGAAGATGCTGTCCTGGCCGAAGAATGTGGCGATTGCCACCGAGATCGGCCGGGCATAGTCGGTCTGGGTGATCAGGATCGGCCAAAGATACTGGTTCCAGGCCTCGATCCCCATCAGGATGGAGACGGTGGCGAGCGCCGGCAGGCTGAGCGGCATGAAGATCGACCACCAGGTGCGGAAGATCGAGGCGCCGTCGATGGAAGCCGCCTCGTAGAGCTCCTTCGGTAACTGCGCAAAGAATTGGTAGAACAGGAAGGTGTAGAGGGGGCTCGCCACGAAGGGCAGGATCTGGGCGGTGAAGGTGTCGGAGAGCCCGGCACGCGACACGATGATCAGCAGCGGCATGATGATGCTCTCCTGCGGGATCACGTAGAGCGCGATGATCAGCGACAGGATCAGCGCCCGTCCCGGCAGGCTGCCCCAGGCGAGAATGAAGCCGGCCATCGAGTTGATGATCAGGCCGAGGCTGACGGTCGAGAACAGGATCAACAGCGAATTGCCGAGATAGCGGCCGAAGGCGAGTTCGCCGGCGAAGTTCGTCCTTCAGCGAGGCGATGAACAGCATGAACAGCGGCGAGATCACCACCAGCGCGATGATGAACACCGAGATCGACTGGACGATGCGGTAGCCATTGAGAGGCGCTGCCGGCTTGCGGGGAGAAAGGGCGAGATCAGACATCGAAGCGCCTCATGAGCCTGCGCTGGATCAGCGCGATGACCAGGACGATCAGGAACAGGATCACCGACACCGCCGAAGCGTAGCCGAGCTTCTGCTCCTCGAAGCCGGCGCGCACCATGTAGTGGACGACGGTCTCGGTCGACGATTTCGGCCCGCCCTGCGTCAGGATTGCCACCTGCGTGTAAAGCTTGAAGGCCTGGATGGTGGTGATGACCAGCACGAACACATGGGTCGGCCTCAGGCCCGGCATGGTGACGTGCCAGAAGCGGCCCCAACGGCCGGCGCCGTCGATGCGTGCCGCGTCGTAGAGTTCGTCGGGGATGCCCTGCATGCCGGCGAGGTAGATGATCATCTGGAAGCCGTAGGCCTGCCAGGCCGAAAGCAGCACGATCGAAAACATCGCCCAGTTCGGATCGCCCAGCCAGTCGATCGGCTGGATGTATCCGCCCGACAGCGATGCCAGAATCTGGTTGAGCGGACCGGTCGGGTACTGGAACAGCGTGCCCCAGATGACGCAGACGACCACCATCGACGTAATGGCCGGCAGGAAGAACATGCCGCGGAACAGGTTCCGGAACGGTAGTTTCTGGTTGAGGATCAGCGCCGTCAGGAAGGCCAGTCCGCATTGCACCGGCAACACCCAGAGGGTGAAGCGCGTGACGTTCCAGAGCGACGTCCAGAACAGATCGTCGCTCAGGATGCGCAGGAAATTGTTGAGGCCGACGAAGCGCACCGGCGTCGGCCGGGGCACCAACGGCTGGTTGGTCATGGCCGTCCAGAACGACAGCAGGAAGGGCGTGATCAGAAAAACGGTCATCAACACGACCGCCGGCGCCAGCATGCCGATTTCCTGCAGGAAGCGCGGCCAGCCGACACGGGCGATGATGGAACGGCGACGCCGCTTCGGAAGGATTGTCAGTGTGGACATGGGCCCCTCGCCGGGCGATGGGTGGCAGGAGGGCGGCGCGCGCCCGAAGGGAGGGCGGGCGCGCGCCGGCAGGCCGTACCGGGGAAGCGCGAGTTCGTGCCCCCCCGGTTGTTCCGACGGCATGCATCTCGTTTCGGAGGGAACGAGACGCATGCAGGACGGATATCAGTTGCCGCTGAACGGCGGATAACCGTCGTTGTCGGCAATGTCCTCGTCGATCTTCTGAGCGGCGGCGGTCAGTGCCTTCTTGGCGTCCTCGCCGTTGAAGATCTGGTCGACGGCCTGCATGAAGGCAGAGGTGATGGTCGGATAGGCCGGGTGTGGTGGGCGCGGCACGGCGACCTTCGATGCCTGCTCGAAGGCAACGGCCATCGGTCCGCCTTCCGCATAGAGCGGCGACTGGGCAGCAACGCTCTTGAGGCCCGGGTAGGCGCTCTGGCTCACCGCGTAGTCGCGATAGTCCTTGTCCTTCAGGAGGAAGCTCAGGAACTTGCCGGCGATATCGGGATGCTCGGATTGGGTGGTAATCGCCCAGATCCAGGTGCCGTCGGGGCTGGCGCTCTTGTCGCCGAACTTCGGCAGCGGCATCACCACCACGTCGTCCTTCATCTTGGCGGCGGCTTCGGCGTAGAACCAGTGGCCGCCCCAGGCAAGCGCTGCCGGCTGACCGTCGGCGTAGAACTGGTTGGTGCCCGACGACATCGGCACGACCCAGCCGTTCTTCACCCAGGTCTGCATCATGGTGAGCGCATCGACGCAAGGCTGGCTGTCCAATGTGCCCTCGGCCTTCCAGGCCGTGCGGTCGATCAGGTCGCAGCCGAAGGAGTTGAGGATCGGCTGGTAGGCATAGGTCACCCACTCGGTCTTGATGCCATAGCCGCGGAAGGTATCGATCGGCCACTTGACGCCGTCCACCTTGGCCAGTTTGCCGAGATAGTCCTCGAATTCGGCGCGTGTCCAGGCGTCGTCCACCGACTTCGGGATGCGGGCGCCGATCTTCTCGAGATATTTCTTGTTGCCGTAGAGCACGACCGAGCTGTCGGTCAGGCCGATGGCATAGAGCTCCTTGTCGATCGGGTAGGTGCCCTGAGCGATGTTGGACGCCGTCATGTCGTCGAGAAGGTCCTTGTCGACGTAGCTCTTGAGCGGCTTGAGGTAGCCCGACCAGACGTAGTTGGCGAGGAAGGGCGCATCGAGTTCCATGATGTCCGGCAACTGCTTGGACATCACCGCCGACGAGAACTTCTCATTGTAGGCGTCGTGCGGCGCGTAGATCAGCTCGATATCGACGTCCGGATTGGCTGCCTCAAAGCGCTCGGCGACCTTGCCGTACAGCGCCACCCAGCCAGGATCGCCCTGGTGCATCATCCGCACAACGGTCTTGGCATCGGCGGCCGTGGCGATCGCCATCAGCGCGGTGGTGGCAACAAGAGCCTTAAGTAAACGATTACCCATTGTAAGAATCTCCTCCACTCGTTGGGTTCCTCACCAGCTCAGACGGAAGCCCTCTCGACAAGCTGGAATGGGAGCAGTTTCAGCCCCCTCTCCGGCGGTTCGGCCGCCTGAAGTATCTCCGCCGCCATCCGGCCCATTGCCCGATGGGGCAGGGCCATGGTGGTGAGCGGCGGGTCGAGTCGCGTGACGATGTCGATCTGATTGTCGAAGCCCGCCACGGCGACGTCATCGGGTATACCGGCGCCCACCCTGCGGAGCGCGGAGTAGACCTCCATGGCGACGCGATCGTTGCCGCAGAGAATGGCGTCCGGCCGATCTGGCCCGGCCATCAGCTCGGCGACGTGTTGGGCGACCAGGCTGCGCGCTCGGTCGGCATAAATGGCGCGCTTGACCGCTGGAAGCACGGCTATCGGCTCCAGCCCGGCTTCACTGAGAGCCGCCCGGAAGCCGCGTTCGCGCAGCTCGCCGGCCAGAAGGCCCGGCAGGTTGATGAAGGCGATCTTGCGCCGGCCGGCGTCGATCAGGTGGCTGGCGATGGTGTGGCCGGCCGTCTCCTCGTCGGGCACCAGCGACGTCACGCGTCCGGCGGCGTCGCGGCAGTTGATCATCACCCCGATACGATCGGCGAGTTCGGGAGGGAGAACGACTTCCTTGTGATACATCGCCGCATAACCGATGGCGCGCGGCCGGAAGCGGCTGACATCGTCATAGACCTTGGCGATGTCGCGGTCGCCGCCGATGGTGGTGAAGAACACCGAGAGATCGGCTTTACGGGCGGAGTTATCGAGACCGCGGATGATCTCGGTAGCAAAGGGCGAGGTGAGCAACTCATCGCCGATGATAGCGATCAGCGGCATCCAGCCCTGCCGCATGCTGCGCGCGGCGAAATTGGTGACATAGCCGAGTTCCTCGGCAATCTTGCGGATCCGATCGCGCGTCTCGTCGGCCATGCGGGCTGAACCGCCGTGCAATGCGCCAGAGACGGTCTTGACCGACACCCCGGCGACGCTGGCGATATCCTGCAGCGAAACGGTCACGGGTAGTTCCCCTCCCAGGGTGTCGGCGCTTCCCGATACGGCTCCTCGCCCGCGCTCGGTTTGCGCCGTGAGTTATCGTTTACCCAATGCCATCGCCGAGAACTGTTGTCAAGGCATTCGCGCTACGCCCTTTGAAGGAAGGAGCGTTTATTTGATGACTTCTCGCCGTCCTCTTTCCAGAGGAAGGCGGCGCCTCTGACGCCAGAGCTGTCGCCATGTTTGGCCTTGCGAATCGGCGTCGCCACGCTGTCGGAGAACACCAGCCGGCCATCGCCCGATCCGGCCGCCTCACCGTCCCAAAGATTGGTGCGCGTCGACAGCAGCTTCGGCACGTCGGTGTAGAGCTCGTCGACATTGCTCATGCCGCCACCCAAGACGAACACGTCGGGATCGATGAGGTCGATGATCAGGGCCAGCGACCGGGCAAGCCGATCGACATAGCGGCCGTAGACCGCTGTGGCCGTGGGATCGCCGGCTCGCTTGAGGTCGATCACTTCCGACGCCTTGCGGGCGATGCCGGTCGTCGTCTTGTAGTCGAGCTCGAAGCCGGTGCCCGAGCAGAACATCTCCAGGCAACCGCTGCGGCCGCACCAGCACTTGGGGCCGGGATACTCGCCCTCTTTCGGCCAGGGCAGAGAGTAGTGGCCTATCTCGCCGGCCAGCCCTTGAAAGCCGGCGTGGCTCTTGCCCTTGAGGGCGATGCCGCCGCCATGGCCGGTGCCGAGGATGATGCCGACCACCACATCGAGCCCGGCGCCGGCGCCGTCGATCGCCTCGGAGACGGCGAGGCAATTGCCGTCGTTGGCCAACCGCACTGGTCGACCAAGCGCGGCTTCGAGATCGCGGCCGAGCGGCTGACCGTTCAGCCAGAAGGTGTTGGAGTTGCGGATGAGGCCGGTGAGCGGATTGGGACTGCCGGGCAGGCCGATACCGACGCTGCCGCTTTGGCAGGTCGCCTTTTCCACGTGCTCCACCAGATCGACCACCGCCCGGATCGAGGCGTCATAATCCTCGCGTGGCGTCGGGATGCGGTGCCGGCAAAGCTCGACGCCACCGGCATCGAGGCCCACCACCTCCATCTTCGTGCCGCCCCAGTCGATCCCGATATACATCCTGCCGTCTCCTCGTCGGTATAGTGAATCAGAGGGCTTTGCCGTCGGCACCGAAGCGATGCAAGTGTCCCTCGGCCGGCGTCAATACGACGTCGTCCCCGGCCGCCACCGGCATATCGCCGACGGTACGGGCAGTAAGGCGACCGGCCTCTGCGACCTCGACGTGAATGAAAGTATCACTGCCGAGATGCTCGGCAGAGATCACCCGGCCGCGCCAGCCATCGCCGTCGCGGCTGACGACAAGATGCTCCGGACGGACGCCGATGGTGTCGGCGCCAGCCTTCTGCGCAAGACTGCCGGTGATCAAGTTCATCTGCGGCGAGCCGATGAAACCGGCGACGAACAGATTGGCCGGCGCGCGATAAAGGTCCAGCGGCGCGCCGACCTGCTCAAGGCGGCCGGCGTTGAGCACGGCGATCTTGTCGGCCATGGTCATGGCCTCGGTCTGGTCGTGCGTTACATAGATCGTCGTCGTGCCGAGCCGTTGCTGCAGCTCGCGGATTTCGGCGCGCATCTGTACGCGCAGCTTGGCGTCGAGATTAGAAAGCGGTTCGTCGAACAGGAAAACCTTGGGGTCGCGGACGATGGCTCGCCCCATGGCGACGCGCTGCCTTTGACCGCCGGACAGCGCCACCGGCTTGCGAGCGAGCTGGCGCGTCAGATCCAGAATGGCGGCCGCCTTGCCGACGCGCTCGTCGATCTCCGCCTTGGGGCGCCCGGACAGCTTCAAGGCAAAGCCCATGTTGGCGGCGACATCCATGTGCGGATAGAGCGCGTAGTTCTGGAACACCATGGCGATGTCCCGATCCTTGGGGGCGAGATCGTTGACGATCCTGCCGTCGATGTGGATCTCGCCGCCGTTGATGGTCTCGAGACCGGCGATGGAGCGCAACAGCGTCGACTTGCCGCAGCCTGACGGGCCGACGAGAGCCACGAATTCACCGTCGGCAATGTCGATCGAGATGTCGTGCAACACCTCCAGCACGCCATAGGCCTTGCGCAGATTCCTGATTTCGACGGTGGCCATGCAAACCCTCCCAGACACCGGCTTGACAACAAAACAAAGTGATTTAATCTAATTGGCGTTGGTTTGGGAAGCCGATTTTTTTGCAACAAACGGCTTCCGCTTATCCTGGGAGGAGAAAGCGATGAAGAAATCTCTGCTGGCGGCGCTTGCCGCCGCGACGGCGCTCGGCTGTCTGCCTGTCGCCGCCGAAAACCTGATCACCAGCGATCGCGTCGGTCCCTCCGACGCTCCGAAAAAGATGGTGTTCCGGATGACCGGCGACGGTCCGTCCAGCACCGACCCGACTTGGGCGGCCGGCTACACCAAGCTTTATACCGATTTCATCAACAACCATCCTGGCTGGCAGCTTGAGCTGCAGATGATGACCGGCGACATTAGCCAGGAACAGGCGCGCATGCTGGAGCAGGCCAAGGCCGGCCATGCCCCTGACTGCGCCGCCATCGACAGCTTCGTGCTGCCGCTGTTCAAGCAGGCCGGCGTGTTGAAGTCGCTGTCGCCCTATTTCAAGAAGGAAGAAATCGACCAGCTCTTCCCGTTCGTGCGCGATGGCGTCACCGGCAAGGACGGCCAGATCTATGCCTGGTGGTGGTCGACCGACCTCCGTGTGCTCTATCGCAACAAGGAAATCGTGCCGAACGCGCCGGAAACCTGGGCTGATGCCAAGGCGGCCGCGCTCGCGTCGGTCAAGGCCGGCATGGAAGGCATGCTGTTCAACGGTAGCCGTTACGAGGGCACGGGCTTCGACTGGCTGGGCAATTTCTGGGGCCAGGGTGGCAAGCTGGTCGATGACGCCGGCAAGCCGATCTTCGCCGACGCTGCCAACCGCGACAAGTTCGTCAAGGCCGTTAACTACTACCGCGACCTCGTTGAATCCGGCGCCGCCCCCAAGCGCGTCGCCACCATCGGCAATTACGATGACTTCAACGCCGCCGCCGCGGCCGGCACGACGGCCATGTTCGTCGGCGGCAACTGGCAGTATCGCCAGCTGCAGAACTCGATGGATCCGGCAGAGTTCGCCAAGTGGACCTTCTCGATGCTGCCGGGCATTACCGCCGACCAGCGGTCGACCGGCACCGGCGGCTGGACGGTTGCCGCCTTCTCGTCGGAACCGGAAAAGGTCGAGATGTGCGCCGCGCTTGCCCGCGAAGTCTATATGGGCCCGGCCAATGCCCTGCAGGAGCAGTTGCCGACCCGCACCGACCTCTATGACAAGTACGATGTCTTCAAGAGCGAGGCCAACCAGACCTTCGCCAAGGCGCTGAAAGTCGGCCAGGCTCGTCCCGGCGTGCTGGTCTATCCGGAGATCTCCAACCAGATCCAGATCATGATGGGCAAGGTGCTGACCGGCGCCGCGACCACCGACGCCGCCGTCGACGAGGCCTACAAGGCCACGCTGGACGCCTACGGCCGGCTCTGAGAACGCTCCGCCCGTCGTTCCTCCCGACGGGCGGCTTCCGGCAGGATCCTGGCTCCGATAAACCCTTCGGAGCCGACCCGCCGCGGGCGGCCGTCCAGCTTGGCGGCCGCTTTCGCTTCGCCGAACCCCTGATACCGAGGTGCTCATGTCCGCACGCGCCGTGACGTCGAAACTGTCCTTCCTCGGGATGGCAGGCCGGCACAACCGCGTTCCATCTCCCTATCCCTGGCTGATGCCGGTGATCCTGGTGATGGGGCTGTTCTATCTCTATCCGGTGGTTGATGTTTTCCGTTACGCCTTCACCGACCTGACGCTGTTGGGTGGCGAGGGGCACTACACGCTTTCGACCTTTGCCAATGTTCTGACGCGTCCTGAACTGCTGCAGATCCTCTGGGTGACCTTCGTCTTCACGGCCGGATCGGTGATCGGCCAGCAGGTGATCGGCCTTGCCATGGCGCTGGTCGTGGTCCGCTCGGAAAAGCGCCATCTGTTCGGCACCACCATTCTCAGAACCACCGCGCTGATCGCCTGGGTGGTGCCTGGCATTGCCGGCGGCATCATCTGGAAGATGCTGTTCAACGAGGCTCCGTTCGGCGGTCTAAACTCGTTGTTGCGCCTCCTCGGCATGGCGCCGGTGCAATGGTTGTCGGATCCCGACGTCGTCATGTGGTCGGTGGTGCTGTCCAACGTCTGGCGCGGCACGGCCTTCTCGATGGTCGTGATGTACGCGGCGCTGAAAGCCATCGATCCCTCGCTCTACGAGGCGGCCGAGGTCGACGGCGCCACCGCGCGGCAGAAGCTGTTCTTCGTGACGCTGCCGCAGCTCCGCCCGGCCATTCTGGTCAACATGATCCTGATCACCATCCAGACGCTCAACACCTTCGACGCCATCATTTCGCTGACCGGCGGCGGCCCGGGTCGCGCCACCGAGGTGCTGTCGCTCTATACCTTCAACGTCGTCTTCCGAAACTATGACCTCGCGGCCGGCAGCGTGCTGTCGATCGTGATGCTGGTCATCAGCCTTGGCCTGGCGCTCATCTACGCTTCCTTCCTGCCGAAGGATGAAAAGGCATGAAACTCCGCACCCGCGACCGTCTTGGCGACATCCTGAGCTACGCTTTCATGGCGGTGATGTTCGTCTTCTTTGCCTGGCCGCTGATCTGGCTGCTGTCCATGGCACTGCGCACCCGCAAGGAGGTGTTCCTCGGCGTCAGCAGGCTGATCCCGAAATACCCGACGCTCGACAACTTCGTGGCGGTGCTGACCTCCAGCCAATTCCCGGTCTACCTGATCAACGCGCTGAAGCTGTCCTGCCTGTCCGCCGTCGGCTGCCTGATCATCGCCGCTCCAGCCGCCTACGCCTTCTCCCGCTTCGAGTTCAAGAGCAAGGGGGTCTGGATGCTCGGCATCCTCGCCTTCCAGATGATTTCGCCGCTGGTCATCATGGTGCCGCTCTATCGCTACATGGCTCGGCTCGGTCTGATCGACAGCCACTTCGGGGCCATCATGGTCTACATCGCCCTCGGCGTGCCCATGGTCACCTGGCTGCTCAAGGGCTACATGGACGGCATTCCGAAAAGTCTCGACGAGGCGGCGCTGATTGACGGTTGCAACCGTCTCTCCGTGTTCATCCGCATCATCCTGCCGTTGTCGACACCCGGCGTGGCCTCCGCCTTCATCATCACGGTGATCGCCGGCTGGTCGCAGTTCCTGGTGCCCTTCCTGTTGATCACCAAGGATTCGCTCGTTCCCATCGGCGTCGGCATCTTTCAGTACGCCGGCACGCAAAATGCCAGCACCATCCAGATCCTCGCCGCCGCTTGCCTGATCTCGGTGGTGCCGGCCATCATCGCCTTCCTTGCCCTGCAGCGGCTCATCCTGAGCGCCATGACGGCTGGCGCCGTCAAGGGTTAGGCGCACAAGGCTCAAACGCTCCCAGTTTGAATTGGATGTTTCCCATGTCCCTCACTCTTGCCCAACGTCTTGATCGCCTCAAAGTCCGTGTCGCCGAACTGGAGTTCTGGAAGGTGCGCGAGACGGCCCCGCTTTCCGCCATCGCCTTCGAAGGCACGGCCATCGAGATTGGCGCGCCCTGGCCGCGCAAGGACGGCGTCGTCCATTTCGCGCTCGAGGGGTCTGTTCCGATCGGTTGGCCGCTTGCCGAAACCGTCCTCAGCCTCGATCTTGGCGGTGAAAGCCTGATCGCCATTGCCTGCGATGGCGGCGAACCGGTGTCCTACGGCCTCGACCCCTACCATCAGAGCTTCCCGCTCACCGGCCGCGCCTTCGCGGTCACGACTGAGACTGTCGCCCGCCTGCCGTTCGGCGAGCCGGTGCGCCGTCCGCACGTCAATCGTGCCGAACTCAGGTTGTCCGAGCCGTCCGTCGAGGCGCTGTGGCTGCTGGTGACCCAGGTGATCGAAGCGGTCGATGTTCTCGAGGGTCATGATGTGGTGCCGCATCTGATCGCCGCCGCCGAAGACACTCTGCGCGGCCTCGACTGGCCATCCTCGACGGCCGACTATGTCGCCCGTACCGCCGTGAGCGAAAGCCAGCAGAAAATCTGGCAGCTTCCCGAGCTGATCGAGGCGCCCGCCGCCCTCAACCAGGCTGAACGGGCAACGGTCGTTGCCGCCTATGACGCGCTGATCGCCCGTCTGGAAGCCTTGCAGCAGCGCTTCCCGCCGGAAGGCGAGATTGGCCTGACCGGCCATGCCCACATCGATCTTGCCTGGCTGTGGCCCTATGGCGAGACCCGCCGCAAGACCCGCCGCACCTTCTCGACGGCTGTGTCGCTGATGGAAACGTCGAAGGATTTCCGCTTCAACCAGTCGACGGCCCATTATTACGCCCAGGTGGCCGAGGATGACCCGGCGCTGTTTGAGAAGATCGCCGCCCGCGTCCGCTCCGGTGAATGGGAAACGCTCGGCGGCAGCTGGGTGGAGCCGGACACCAACATGCCCACCGGCGAGAGTCTCACGCGCCAATATCTCTATGGCCAGCGCTTCTTCCAGAAGACCTTCGGCATTCGTCATGACATTTGCTGGCAGCCGGACTGCTTCGGCTTTACCGGCGCTCTGCCGCAGCTTCTGAGCCAAGCCGGCATCCGCAGCTTCTTCACCATCAAGGTCAACTGGTCGGAGACTAACCATATCCCGTCCGACCTGTTCTGGTGGGAAGGCCTCGATGGCAGCCGCGTGCTGGCTCACACCTTTGACAACCCGATGCAGGGCTACAACGGCTTCGTCCGCCCGGATTGCCACGTCCCGACCTGGCGGAATTTCCGCGAGAAGGCGCTGCATCCGGAAACGCTGCTGTGCGTCGGCTATGGTGACGGCGGCGGCGGCCCGACGCCGGAAATGGTGACGCGCGAGAAGCAGCTGCGCGCCTTCCCGACGCTGCCGAGGGCGCGCTGGACCAAGGTCAAGGATTTCTTCGAACGGGCCCATCAGACGGCGAAGGACAAGAAGCTGTCGGTCTGGCAGGGCGAGATCTATCTCGAACTGCATCGCGGCACGCTGACCAGCCAGAGCGTCGTCAAGCGGCTGCACCGTAAGGCCGAGCGTGCGCTGATCACCGCCGAGACGACCGCCTCGCTCGCCCATCTCCTCGGCGCGCCGAAGCCCGAAAGCCTGGAACCCGCCTGGCGGACCGTGCTGAAGAACGAGTTCCACGACATCCTGCCGGGGTCCTCGATCCACGAAGTCTATGTGGACGCTGCTCAGGAACTCGGTGACGTGATCGACACGGGCCTCAAGGCTCAGGCCGCAGCGCTCGATGCCATCGCCGGCGTGCTGCTCAAGGCGGCCGGCGAGAGCATCCTCGTCGCAAACCCATCCCTCGATACGCGGCAGGTCCGCGTGACGTTGGAGGATGGAACGGTGATTTCCTCGGCGGAGACCGTGCCGCCGCTCGCGGTTGCCGTCATTGATCCTGCCGATCTCAAACCAGCCGGCACGCTTTCGGTCAGCCGCACGCACCTCGAAAATGATGTTTTGCGGGTGACGTTGGCTGCCGATGGTTCCATCGCGTCGATCCTGCACAAGCAGACCGGCCGCGAGGCGCTCGATGGCTATGGCAACCGCCTGATGGCCTATCCCGTCGACAAGCCGCGCAACTGGGACGCATGGGACATCGAGGGTGACTACACCGAGCGGGGTGAGGAGGTCACGGATCTCCAGAGCCTTGAGGTCATCGAGCAAGGGGCGCATCGCATCGCCGTCAAGCTGGTGCGCCGCTTCCGCTCGTCGACCATCACTCAGGTTCTGAGCCTCGCCGCCGGTGCCCGTCGCCTTGATATCAGGACGACGCTCGACTGGCATGATCGCCGCGTGTTCCTCCGGACGCTGACCGCTGTGAACGCCAAGAGCCGCAATGCCACGGCCGAATGCGCCTATGGCGTCGTCACGCGCCCGACCCATACCAACACCTCGTGGGATGCGGCGATGTTCGAGGCGGCGGCCCATCGCTTCCTCGATCTGTCCGAGCCAGACTTCGGCGTTGCCCTGCTCAACGATGCCAAATACGGCCATAGCGTCCACGAGAACGTGCTCGGGTTGAGCCTGTTGCGGTCGCCGATCTACCCCGATCCGATGGCCGACGAGGGTGAGCAGACCTTCACCTATGCGCTGATGCCGCATGCCGGTCCCTGGCATGACGGCGGCGTTCGCGAGGAGGCCGATGACCTCAATCAGCCGCTGTTGGCCTGTCGGGTCAGCGGACTGGCCGCAGGCGTCTTCCAGCCCGTTGTGACTGAAGGTATTCCGGCGGCACTCTCGGTCCTGAAGCCGGCCGAGGAGGGCGATGGCCTAGTCCTGCGTGTTTGGGAGCCGGCCGGCCGACGCGGTGACTTCGGGTTGTCGCTCAAGGACGATTGGACCGTCGATCAGCCTGTCACCATTCTTGAAGAGCCGATGGACGTGCCGGCACGTGGTCTGAAGCCCTTCGAGGTCAAGAGCTGGCGGCTTTGCAAGGCGTGAGGCCCCGCGCTAATCTCTTGACATCCGCCGGTCTTCCGGCGGATGGGGAGGGAGCGCCGGTGAGTTTTCTCGGATCGAACGCCGAACAGGCGGCCGTGAAGAATCGTCAGCTTGTTTTGGCGACCATCCATCGTGGTGCGCCGATCTCGCGCACCGAGCTTGCCGCGCGCTGCGGCCTGACCAAGCAGGCCATCGCCCGTATCGTCGATCGTCTGGTCGACGAAGGCCTGGTCATGGAAGCGCGCCGCCGCCATGGTCTCAGGGGGCAACCGGCCATCGAGCTGGAGATCGATCCGGAAGGCATGTTCTCGGTTGGCGCCAATATCGACCGAGACCATCTCACCGTGGTGGTGGTCGATGCCACCGGTACGGTGCGGGGGCGTGTCCATCACGAGAAGAGCTTCTTCCTGCCTGATGAGTTCATGGCACTGTTCTCGGACGCACTGTCGACCTTCCGTCGCCGCAAGCTGGTGGACGAGGGCCGCCTCGCCGGCGTCGGGCTCGCCGTTCCCGATTGGCTGGGCGAGATCGATGTCATCGGCCGACCGGATGCCTATGACGCCTGGACCGACTTCGATCTGCGCGGTGCCGTCGAGGCGATAACGCCGCATCCCGTCTTCATCGACAACGACGCCAACGCCGCCGCGCTTGGCGAAATCGACTACGGTCTTGGTACGGAGATCGGCAGTTTCTTTTATGTCCTCGCCAATGCCTGTGTCGGCGGGGCCCTCGTCATCGACGGCGTTCGCCACAAGGGGGCGGGCGGCATCAATGGCGAGATCGGTTGCCTGCCGGTGCGAGAAGTCGATGCGAGCGGCTCCGGGCGCATCCGCCAGCTCGGCGAGCTGTTCTCGATGTTCCTGCTCTATGACCATCTCCGCGCCCATGGCATCGTCGTACGCACCCCTGCCGAACTCGCCGCGTTGGATGGACGTGGTCGGGCGCTGGTGTCTGCCTGGATTGTCCGAGCCGCCGGCTGGCTGGCCGAGGCGGTGTCGCATATCGCCCTGATCGCCGATCCCGAGGCGGTGCTGATCGGCGGCCGCATGCCGGTGCGTCTCATCGATGAACTCATTGTCGAGGCGCAGAAGGAATTTCTACGCGCCAGCCTGCCGCCGGTGACCTTGCACCGCGCGGTTTGTTCAGAGGATGCAGCGGCCCTCGGCGCGGCGGCCATGCCGCTGGCGCACCGGCTGGGCTTGCCATCCGCCGACGCGGGCCAGCTCAAGCGCGTGCCGCTGCGGATCGATCACGCCCGCGCTGCCACACTCTCGGCTTGAGCCGGCGTCTCCCGAAGCCGTTTGGGATCTGGCAGCAAGAATTCAACGATCGGCAGCAACGCCGCGCCCTCGGTGACTCCGGCTGTCGGCAACGACGAACGGTGGAGCGGCGGCATCCAGGATGTGGTTGTCGGCCGGCCGCCGATGGCCACCGGTGCCGCCAGGATCTCGGTGACCAGGGCGTCGATCGCCGCATCCGGCAGGTCGCCGCCGATGACGATGAGGCCCGGTACCACCACGCCGGAAATCGCCACCACCGCATCGAGCAAGTGGTCGGCAGCGTCGCGGGCCCATTCGGCGATGGCCGTCTCGCGATCGCTGCCCGTAGCGATGGCTGCGTCGAGCCGATCCGGCGACAGTCCCTCGGCCAGCGGTGCGCGGTCCTGGCCGGTGCGCATGGCGCCGATACCGCCGGCAAACCCATGCATGCCATGGAAGGGGCGACCGCCGATCGACAGTCCGGCTCGGACGCCGGATCGGGTGACCAGAATGCTGACGAAGCCGCCGTCGCGGTCGCCGGCGCCGATCAGCCGCTCGGCGGTGGCGGCGGTGGCGCTGTCGGCATTGGCCAGCACGGTGAGTGGCGCGAAGGATTCACGCACCGCCTCGATGCTGAGACCGTCGTCGGGCGATAGGGCGGCGCCGACGCCCAGCACTTCTGCCTCAGCCGGTTTCAGGGCGAGCAGCGCCTTGCCGACGGCGATCAGATCCTCGGCAGGTACGTCGCGCCGTTGGGCAATGACGTTGCCGGCCGCGTCGATCAGGACCGCCGCCGCTGCTCGGCGGGCCAGCCTCAGCCCGAGCGCCACGCAACCCTGCGGCCGGATCATGAACTCGGTAACCGGATAGCGACTGGCGTCGGCTTGCCGGCGCGATGTGACGAGGCCACGCCCTTCGAGACGCCTGAGGATCCCGGTGATCGCCGGCTCGGTCAGTCCGAGGCGCTGGGAGAGATCGCGGCGCGTGAGAGCTCCCAACACGCGCAGCAGTTCCAGCACGATGCGGGAATTGTGATCGGCGATGTCGCCATGGTTGATGCCCGGACCGTCCTTGGCCGGCGACGGCGTTCGCCGAAGGCGCGTCGTCATCGGCCTGGGAATTCCCGTCATCGCCTTGTCCTCGGTCTTCGCCGCCGCCCGTTCGAAATGCCGCTATCCGGGTGGATACCCTAGCGATACAACGATGCCGGTCAAAAGCTCAAGAAGTTAGGCATTACTCTACCGGTTCAACCCAGACATTTGCATCCGCCCGATAGCTACCCCGAGCAAATGTTCCGGCCCGAAGCCGGCGGCAAAAAACCGCGCACCCTGAAGAGCGCGCGGTTTTCAATTCGTCCGCCGACAAGCGGGATGCGGATCAGTCGGCGCTTTCGCGGGCCTCGAGTTCGCCGATCATGTCGACGCGGCGCGCATGACGCCCACCCTCGAACTCGGCGGCGAAGAACTCATCGACGATCATCAGCGCCAAATCCTGTCCGACCACGCGGGCGCCAAAGGCCAGCATGTTGGCGTTGTTGTGCTGGCGTGACAGGCGGGCCGTGTAGGGCTCCGAGCAGACAACGCAGCGGATACCCTTGAGCTTGTTGGCGGCAAGCGAGATGCCGAAGCCGGTGCCGCAGATGACGACGCCAAAGTCGGCGCCACCAGCCTGGACGATGCGGGCGGCCTTCTCGCCCCATTTCGGATAGTCGGTCCGCTCAGCCGTGACCGGGCCGACATCTTCAACCGTGTGACCAAGCGCCGCGAGATGGGCGGCCACGGTCTTGCGCAGGTCGATGCCGACATGGTCGGACGAGATGACGATCTTGAGTTTGCCGGTCATTGTACCGTTCCGAATTTGCCGGCGACATAAAGGCAGGCGCCGCGCGCACCGCTATCGCCGAGATTGGAGGCAAGCCGCACCTCGAGCACGTCGCGTGGGAAAGGCGCGCGGGCATGGGCGAGGAGCCGTGTCTTGAGGGTGTCGAAAGGGAAGTTTGGCATTTCGAGAACGCCACCGCCGAGGAATACCAACTCGGGGTCGATGATGTTGACGGCGGTGGCGATGCCCATCGCCGCCGTCTCGACAAAGTTACGGATGTCGGGATGGTCGCCATGGCAGGCAAAGATCTGGCTGATTGGCGTTTCCGGCGCGTTCCGCTCCTGCCAGCCTTTCAGCCAGCGGCCGCAGCACACCGTTTCGAGACAACCGACCTTGCCGCAGCCGCATGTGCCGGTTGCGCCGGGTACGGGAATGTGGCCGAGTTCGGCAGCCGAGCCGTGAGCGCCGGTATAGAAACCGTTGATCCACACCGCATTGCCAACGCCGGTGCCGATATAGACGCCGAGCGCCACCTTCGGCGTCCGGCCGCTGGCCTTCATGTCGTGGAAGAACTGAAAGTTGACGTCCCGCTCCGCAGTGATCGGGACCGCGAAGGCGCCTTCGAGAAGGGACACCACGTCGAGGCCGTCGAGGCCGTCGACGTTGGGCGCCGACAGGACAACGCGGCGGTCGGCGTCCAGCGTCGCCGGCAGGCCGATGCCCACCGCCTCAGGCTTGAGGCCGGCACGACCGATTACGTCATGATAGCGGCTGATGACACCGGCAAGCTTGGGGCCGGCCGCCATCAAATCGGCGGTCACGTATTTTTCCGACAGCACGAACGCGTCGTCGGACATCACAGCGAAACGAGTGTGCGTGCCACCGAGGTCTATGCCGGCGAAAACGCTCATGCTGCCGCTCCGAGGGCCGCCTTGATGTCGGCGGTCATGATCTTCCAGGCTTCAGTAATGTCCTCGTGATTGTGGAAGAGGCCCGAGGTGCCGACGATGAACACATCGGCGCCGGCAGCCGCCAGGCGCGCATAGGTGCGCTTGTTGCATGAGCCATCGATCTCGATCAGGAAGTTGAGGCCGCGTTCCTCGCGCAGACGCTTGGCCTCGCTGATCTTCTCCAGCATCTCCTCGATGAACGGCTGGCCGGCATAGCCGGGATCGACCGTCATGATGGTGATCTTGTCGACGAGGTGAATGTAGTGGCGCAGCGTGTCGAGTGGCGTCGACGGATTGAGGACAACACCGGGCCTGCAGCCGAGTTCGCGGATCTTGGCGATGATGCGGAAGGCGATCGCGTTGATGGTTTCGGCCTGCGGCGAGATGAAACCTGCGCCCGCCTTGGCCATGATCGGCACCCACATCCACGGGTCCGTGGTCATCAGGTGGCAATCCATCGGCAGCTTCGAGACCTTGGCGACATTCTCCATGAAGAAGGGCGACAGCGTCAGGTTCGGCACGTAATGGCCGTCCATGATGTCGATGTGCAGAAAGTCGGCATGGCTGTCGAGGAAGGTAAGCTGCTCCTTGAAGCGCAGGAGGTCCATGCACATCAGGGAGGGGGAGATCTTGATCTTCATCGGGTCGTCCTGGTCTGGGCCGGTACTGTCCGGCAAGCCCCCCGCCGTGGGAGGAGTGGCGGGAGCGGGCCGCCCCGCCGGGGAGGGCGGCGGGACGGGGGTCTTCATACGCTATCCGTCAAACCTGCATCAGCGCATGCGGCCGATCAGGCGGTCGAGCGCCACGGCCGAGATGATCAGGCCCCCCATTACCACGAGCTGGTAGAAGGTGGGAACGCGCAGGATGTTGAGGCCGTTGTTGATGGTGCCGATGATTAGGCCGCCGATCACCACCGAGGGGATGCGGCCCTTGCCGCCGAAGAAGCTCGTCCCGCCGATGATCACCGCCGCGATGGCGTAAGTCTCGAAGCCGGTGCCGGCCGCCGGTTCGGCAGCGCCGAGACGGGCGATGGACAGCACGCCGGCAAGGCCGGCGCAGAGGCCGGAGATCATGAAGACGATCAGCGTGTGCAGCTTGACGTCGATGCCCGAGTAGAAGGCCGACTCCTTGTTGCCACCGACCGCATAGATATTGCGACCAAGGCGCGTCTTGGCGGTGAAGAACCACAGCACCACGGCGAACGACAGCGCGAAGATCACCGGCACCGGCACGAAGCCGACAAAGCCGGTCACCGTGTTGACGAAGTCATAGGAGAAGCCGAACACCGGGCTTGCCCCGGAGATGATCATCGTCACGCCCCGGAAGATGGCATTGGTGCCGAGCGTGATGATGAACGGATGCAGGCCGGTGAAGTTGACCAGCAGGCCGTTGATCGCACCGAGCACCAGGCCGCCGCCGACGCCGCCGAGCAGCACGGCCAGCGTCGGATCGAAGCCAGCCACCATCAACTGGGCGGTGATCATGCCGGTGAGCGCCAGCACGGCGCCGACCGACAGGTCGATACCGGCGATCAGGATCGGGAAGAACTCGCCGAGTGCGATCAGGATGGTGATCGAACTCTGCAGGAAGATCTGCACGATGTTCTCGGGACGGGTGAAATAGGTGGGGGACAGGGCGCTGAACAGCACCACGATCACCAGGAGGATGCAGAGCGTCCCGTAGATGTCCCAGAGTTTGCCAAGTTTCACGCGCTGGCTCATTTGCCGTCCCTCATTGCGACGCTCAGAATGGACTCCTCGGTTGCCGTGGCACCGTCGAGG
>JAGSYV010000169.1 GCA_018262505.1 Pseudomonadota bacterium | reverse complement strand
CAAGCCGCAGGAAACGGTGATGGACACGCTCCGCATCCACGGCGCCGAGAAGGTGACGCTCGACAAGGTCATGAAGAAGGGCTTCGGCGACATCCGCTGTGTCGAGTCCGGCGGCCCGGAACCGGGCGTCGGCTGCGCCGGCCGCGGCGTCATCACCGCCATCGATCTGATGGAAGAGAACGAGGCCTATACAGAGGATCTCGACTTCATCTTCTTCGACGTGCTTGGTGACGTCGTCTGCGGTGGTTTCGCCATGCCGATCCGCGATGGCAAGGCGCAGGAGGTCTATATCGTCGCCTCCGGTGAGATGATGGCCATCTACGCCGCCAACAACATCTGCAAAGGCCTGGTCAAATACGCCAAGCAGTCAGGCGTCCGGCTCGGCGGCATCATCTGCAACAGCCGCAATGTCGATGGCGAGAAGGAATTCCTCGAGGAGTTCACGGCGGCGATCGGCACAAAGATGATTCACTTCGTGCCGCGCGACAACATCGTCCAGAAGGCCGAGTTCAACAAGAAGACGGTCACCGAGTTCGACGCCGCACAGAACCAGGCCAACGAATATCGCGAGCTTGGCCGCAAGATCATTGAGAATGAGGACTTCGTCATTCCCCGGCCGCTGTCCATGGACCAGCTGGAAGCGATGGTCGTGAAATACGGCATGCTGAACTGACGCCGATCCCCTCCCCTTCGCCCTTCCGTCGCGCGCTCCTCGCACCGCGCGACGGCACCCTCCCGCCCGAAGAGGACT
The DNA here is from genome assembly GCA_018262505.1 of Pseudomonadota bacterium. Taxonomy (GTDB): domain Bacteria; phylum Pseudomonadota; class Alphaproteobacteria; order Rhizobiales; family Pleomorphomonadaceae; genus Pleomorphomonas. Next base: position 6,830 of record JAGSYV010000169.1, on the reverse strand, counting down.
TCCCATGCCCTATCATGAATTCGAAGTCAGCAAGTGCATCCCGGAGCGCAAGATGCACGCCGTGGTCAAAGGCCCCGGTGAAGACCTGACCCACGCCCTGCCGAAGGGCTACCTCAACACCATTCCCGGCACCATTTCCGAACGCGGCTGCGCCTATTGCGGCGCCAAGCACGTCATCGGCACGCCGATGAAGGACGTGATCCATCTTAGCCACGGCCCGGTCGGCTGCACCTACGACACCTGGCAGACCAAGCGCTACATCTCCGACAATAACAATTTCCAGCTGAAGTACACCTTCGCCTCGGACGTCAAGGAGAAGCATATCGTCTTCGGCGCCGAGAAGCTCTTGAAGCAGAACATCCTCGAAGCCTTCGATGCCTTCCCCGACATCAAGCGAATGACCATCTACCAGACCTGCGCCACCGCGCTGATCGGCGACGATATGTCGGCAATCGCCGAGGAGGTAATGGCGGAGCGGCCCGAGGTCGATATCTTCGTCTGCAACTCGCCGGGCTTCGGCGGTCCGTCGCAGTCGGGCGGCCACCACAAGATCAACATCGCCTGGCTGAATCAGAAAGTCGGCACCGTCGAACCGGATATCACCTCCGACTACGTCATCAACTACGTCGGCGAGTACAACATCCAGGGCGACCAGGAAGTCATGCTCGACTTCTTCAGGCGCATGGGCATCCAGGTTCTGTCCACCTTCACCGGCAACAGCACCTATGACTCGTTGCGCAGCATGCACCGGGCCCATCTCAACGTACTCGAATGCGCCCGCTCGGCCGAATACCTCTGCGACGAACTGCGCGTCCGTTACGGCATCCCGCGCCTCGACATCGACGGTTTCGGGCATAAGGCGCTCGGCGACAGCCTGCGCAAGATTGGCCTGTTCTTTGGCATTGAGGACCGCGCCGAGGCGATCATCGCCGAGGAGACCGCCCGTTGGAAGCCGGAGCTCGACTGGTACAAGGAGCGCCTCCAGGGCAAGAAGGTTTGCCTGTGGCCAGGCGGTTCCAAGCTCTGGCACTGGGCGCACGCCATCCAGGAGGAGATGGGGGTCAAGGTCGTCTCGGTCTACACCAAGTTCGGCCACCAGGGCGACATGGAGAAGGGCGTGTCGCGCTGCGGCGAGGGGGCGCTGGCCATTGACGATCCCAACGAGCTTGAGAACCAGGAAGCGATGCTGACGCTGAAGCCGGACGTGATCTTCACCGGCAAACGGCCGGGCGAAGTCGCCAAGAAGATGCGCGTGCCCTACCTCAACGCCCACGCCTATCACAACGGCCCCTACAAAGGCTTTGAGGGTTGGGTGCGCTTTGCCCGCGACATCTACAATGCCGTCTATTCGCCGATGCACCAATTGTCGGCCATCGACATCTCCAAGGACGATTACGAAACCGGCAAGGGCTTCGTCACCCGCCGCATGCTGTCCGACGCCGGCCTGCCGGAAGAGGCCAAGGCATCGCCGCTCACCGGCTACACCGGCAAGTTCGATCCCATTCCCGACCTGCGCCAGAAGACCTATCCGGCCTTCGAACGCCGTGTCGCCCCCGCAGTCGCCGAGTGAAGGAGGTCGTCATGGCAAAAAGCAAAGAAAAGAATGTCGCCCGGGCCAACTATCCCAAGCTCTACGACCACGATCCGCTGGCCGATGTCGAGCCGGAGCTGCGCGCCAGGATCTCGGAGATGGAGACCTACATCATGAAGAACTGCCTGTGGCAGTTTAACTCGCGCGGTTGGGACCGGCGCAAGCAGAACGCCGGCATCCTCGGCAAGACGGCGCAACTCTTGGTCGGCGAGGTGGTCGACAACCCGACGCCGCTCGACAAATGCCACTGGGTCGACGCGGTGCTGCTCGCCCGCAACTTCAAGGAGCGCTGCCTCTGGCTCGCTGACCTCGGCGCCGACGAGATCCGGTCGATCATCGAAAAATTGCACGCTCGCATCGACTGGCTGACCATCGACGGCTCTTTGAACGAAGAGCTGACCGTCCAGAACTACTGAAGGAGCCGACCCATGAATTGCGAAGTCAAGGTCAAGGACCGGATCGGCACCATCAACCCGATCTTCACGTGCCAGCCGGCCGGCGCCCAGTATGCGTCGATCGGCATCAAGGACTGCATCGGCATCGTCCACGGCGGTCAGGGCTGCGTGATGTTCGTCCGCCTGTTGATCTCCCAGCATCTGAAGGAGAGCTTCGAGATCGCTTCGTCGTCGGTGCACGAGGATGGCGCGGTGTTCGGCGCCCTCGACCGCGTCGAGACGGCGGTGGAAGTGCTGCTTTCCCGCTATCCGCATGTGAAGGTGGTGCCGATCATCTCCACCTGCTCGACCGAAGTGATCGGCGACGACATCGACGGCCTCATCACCAAATTGGAAGAAGGCCTACTGGCCGAGAAGTTCGCCGATCGTGAAGTGCATCTTCTGCCCATCCACACCCCGAGCTTCGTCGGCTCGATGGTGTCGGGCTATGATGTCGCCGTGCGCGACTTCGTCAAGAAGTTCGCCAAGAAGGGAGCTCCCACTGGCAAGATCAACCTGATCACGGGCTGGGTGAACCCCGGCGACGTCAAGGAGCTCAAGCACCTTCTGAAAGAGATGGATATCGACGCGACCGTGCTGTTCGAGATCGAAAGCTTCGATTCACCGATCATGCCAGATGGCAAGGCCGTCTCGCATGGATCGACCACCATCGAGGATCTGCAGGCGACAGGTTCGGCCATCCACACCTTCGCACCCAATCGCTACGAAGGCGGCAAAGCGGCGCAACTGCTTGAGAAGAAGTTCAAGATTCCCTCGACCGTCGGACCGACTCCGATCGGCATCCGCAACACCGACGCGCTGCTCAAAAAACTGTCGCAGGTGACCGGTAAACCGATCCCCGTAAGCCTCGTCAGGGAACGCGGCATCGCCATCGACGCCATCACCGATGTCGCCCACATGTTCCTCGCTGACAAGAAGGTGGCGATCTACGGCAATCCGGATCTGGCCATCGGCTTGGCCGAATTCTGCCTCGATCTCGAGATGAAGCCGCAGTTGCTGCTTCTGGGCGACGACAACGCCAGCTATGTCAACGATCCCCGCATCAAGGCACTGCAGGACAACGTCGACTATCCCATGGAGATCGTCACCAACGCCGACTTCTGGGATCTTGAGGACCGCCTCAAGAACAAGGGCCTCGAACTCGACCTGATCCTTGGCCACTCCAAGGGGCGGTTCATCTCGATCGACTACAACATCCCGATGGTGCGGGTCGGCTTTCCGACCTACGACCGGGCCGGCATGTTCCGCAACCCGGTGGTCGGCTATGGCGGCGCCACTTGGCTGGCCGAGCAGATGGCCAACGCCCTGTTCAACGACATGGAAGTCAAGAAGAACAAGGAATGGCTGCTCAACGTCTGGTGAGCCCGTCCGCGACGGGCGGCGGTGCGTCGCCGTCCGTTCTTCCCGCAATTGCTGGAGACACGCCATGAAGATCGCGGTGCATACCGATGCCGCCGGCCGTCCCGTCAGCCTCTACGAGGACGGCATAATCCATCTCTACGAAGGGGCCGGCGACAGCTGGTCGAAGATCGGCGAATTCGCCTTTGCCCTACCGGATGGAGCCTCCATCCCCCTGGTGCGCGGCCTCGTCGAAAAGGCGATGGCCGGTCTCAAGGATTGCCGGACGCTGATCTCCGGTGACCGCCACGGCTACATCTATTCGCTGCTCGATCAGGAAATGGGCGTTTCCTGCTGGACGTCGGAAGGCAGCGTTGCCGAGCAGATCGCCATGGTCGAGCGGCGGCAGGCCGAGCTTGTCGAAGACGCAAAGAAGGCCGCCTGCGCGGTCGCTTCCTGTTCGTCGAGCGCCTGCGGCAGCCGCAAGGCGGCGGCTTGCGGTCCTGATGTTGAGGTGCCACCACCCGAGAATCTCGGCGACGGCCGCTTCCGCGTCGATGTCGCAACGATAATGCGAACCACTCCCGGCCTCAACTCGCGCCAGATTCTGCTGCCGGTCATTGAAAAGGGCGACTTCGCCGCGCTCGAGGTCATCTGCGACCATCTGCCGCGCTGGTTCGAAGGCAAGGTCGATGAACTTGGCCTCGAAGCTTCCTGCGAGACGCTGCCCGGCATCGGCGTTGTTGCCACCGTCACCCGACCGTCGGTCGTGTAAAGGGGAGCCGCATGGCCATCGTCCGTCCCATTGTGCAATTCCTCTACGGCGCCGACCTCCATCCCGAGCGCCTCGCCGCCTGCTGTCCCGGCGCCGAGGTGAAGGCGATTGGCGAGCTCCGGAACTACCGGCTCGCCTTCTTCGGCAACAACGATCTCTGGGATGGCGGCGAGGAAACGGTGCTGGCCGAGGATGGCGCATCGGTGTTCGGCATCGTCGTCACCATGAGTGTCCGCGAGGCCGATTTCTTCGACAAGGTGCGCGGGGTCCGCCTCAATGGCACCGGCAGCCACTTCCATTTCCCGGTGAAAGTGACGGCGGCGGGTGGCGTTCTCGACGCTGTTCTCTACAAGCTCGACGACAGCCGGCAGCCGGCACTGCCGAGCCAGCCCTATGTGGCCTACATGGCGGCCGGCGCCCGGCATTTCGGCCTGCCGCCGGACTATGTTGCCGACCTCGTGGCCCTGGCCAGCCGGCCCGCCACAGCGCCAGTGCCGCGCATTACTTTTCCTGCCATCGCGGCGGCGGCCGGCGGCGGCTGTGCCTGCTAGCCCATGGCGACACCAGCGCGCCTCCCCTTTGCGACCAACCTTGTCGGCCTGCCGACCGGGCTGATCGCCTCGGTCGGCTTCAACGACGATCCGGCGCCGCTGCACATCTCGGGCGTCCGCGAGATGAACGATCCGCTGTTTCAGATGCTAGCGGTGGCCGAGGATGTCGCCGACGCCTCCGAGGCGTTTTGGAAATACATGATCGCCGTCTATGGCCTCTACCTCGCGCAGAAGAGCCAGGATGCCGGCGACGGCTTCCACCGGCCATTCCGCTCGTCCTTTCTGCGCCTGTTGATCGGCTGGGGTTACGACAGTTCCAGCCCCGAGGCAGCGGTACTGAAGGGCTGGGTGGAGAGCCGCTTCGGCCTGCTACCGGGCTTTCATGGCGAACCCATCATCAGTTTTGCCGACGCCGCCTTCCTGACCTATGTCGAGGAGCGCATGGCAAGTCGCTTTCACACCAACTCGATCTTCTCCCAGCTCGATCTGCTCTACGAATATGCCCAGTGGGTGCTTTCGAACCTCGTCTACCCCGAGGAAAGCCACGTCCGCCTCTATCGCGGCGTCGACGGCTTCCACGAGCATCACATCGTCAGCCGCTCCGACCGGCATCATTTCATCCTGCGCCTCAACAGCCTCTCCTCCTTCACCACCGACCGATGGGTGGCCGACTGTTTCGGTCACACCATCCTGACGGTCGACGTGCCGCTGACCAAGGTTTTCTTCGCCAATACGCTGCTCACCTGCTTCCCCCTGCGCTCCGAACGGGAGTTCTGGGTGATCGGCGGCGACTATCGCGTATCCGTGGAAAGGGACTGATGCCGTGACCGACCTCGCCCCCATGCTCGATCGTCCACTCCCTGTCGTCGAGCGCCGCGCCCCCGCCGGGAGCGACGATAGGCGGCGCCTCATCGCACGTATTGCAGGCATTCTCGATCGCAACCCGCCGGCCGACGCAGTGGAGGAACTGAAACGGCTCCTAGCTGTCCACGGAGCAAGGCCGGCGGGCGGCAGGGAGGCCGGTTGCGGCAGTCGCGAGCGGCCGCGCTACGTCGTCGGCAACCACCCGGCCATGCTGGCGGCAGCCGACACCGTTCGGCGCGTTGCTCCGACAGACTTGCCTGTGTTGATTCTCGGCGAGAGCGGCACCGGCAAGGGCCTGTTTGCAGAAATGGTACATCGGCATTCCGCTCGCTCCGGTCCGCTCATCAAGGTCAACTGCGCCGCTTTGCCGGAGGCATTGATTGAGAGCGAACTGTTCGGCCACGAACGCGGTGCCTTCACCGGTGCCTCAACTGAGCGCAAGGGCCGCTTCGAGCTGGCAGCCGGAGGCACGCTGTTTCTCGACGAGATCGGCGACACCTCGCCGGCCTTCCAGGTGAAGCTGCTGCGTGTCCTTCAAGACGGTGAGTTCGAGCGGGTAGGTGGAAACCGTACGTTGCGCGCCGATGTCCGCATCGTGGCTGCGACCAACCGTGATCTTACCGCGGCGGTCGCCGACGGTAGCTTCCGCGCTGATCTCTTTTATCGGCTTTCCGTAGTGCCTCTGCCCCTGCCACCACTACGCGACCGGCGAGCGGATGTACCAGAGCTGGCACGGCGTATCCTTGAGGACTTCGACAGAGTAAATGGCGCGCGGCATACGTTCCGGGAGGACGCCATCGCCTATCTTCTCGGCTGCGAATTTCCCGGCAACATCCGTGAACTCGAAAATTGCGTGAAGCGAGCCGCTGTCATGGCCAATGGAGCCACGATCACCGCCGTCGACTTCACCTTTCGAAAAGAACTCCCTCTTTTCGGGACATTACGCGTGATGCCGAACCACCCAAAACGATTGCCGGCCGCGCCAGTCGAACAAGCACCAGAGCAGGTGAGTTCAGGGGATGGGACAGATGCGTTGCCGGCTCCCTCAGAGGCGATCATCGACGCACCTCAAGTTGCAAGGGAGCCGGGCATCCTGGTCGGCAGGGAGCAACTTGTCGATGCACTGACTATGGCCGGCTGGTCGCAGGCCAAAGCCGGACGTCTGTTGGGACTTTCAGCACGGCAAGTCGCCTATGCGATCAAGCGACTCGGCATTTCCATCCAGCACCTTTAGCCGACTGGATAGTTTGCAGCCT
>JAGSYV010000045.1 GCA_018262505.1 Pseudomonadota bacterium | reverse complement strand
CCTGCAAAGCGCAAGAACAAAAGATACAAAACCACACGAACAAACCTCTTCACAACGAAAACAAACGAACACATGCAATAAGCCCTCACTGAGTAATCCGTGAGGGCTTTGTTGTATTTAAAGCCCCAAGCTAACCATAAATGCGGCCTTGGCAAAGAGCACGGGAGCCCCGGAGGTCTTCCGCGACGCGATGGTGCGCGACGAGAGCCTATTAGCTCACTTAGCCAGTCGCGCGGTATTGCGCGACTGGCTAAAGGAATGGTTAATGCGCTATCAACGTCTGTTTTCGCAAAGCAGGATCCTGCCAGGATGTCATTGAACGACCCAACCGCCGTGATCGATGCCGACTATGAGATACTTGAGGCCATCGGTGCTCAGGTCGATAGCCTGATCGACGACCCTGCCCGCCTCGGAGCCATGCGCAAGACGGTCCGGCAATGGTTCAGCGGTCATGTGGAGCTTCCCAGGGACGAGGATGTACTGACCTGCCTGATGGCAATGGCCGCCGATCTCGACCTGTTCACGCCGGCCATGAGTGGGCGCACCGCCATGGATCGCCATCTCAGCGGGGCTCGGGCCGAAACGGACGTGGAGGCTGAGGCGCTCACCGCTCTCGGCAAGGCCGAATTCCGGCTCGTTCGGATCATCGCCCGGGAAAGTCTGGACGAGGTCCGGCTTGAAGATCTGGTCACCGGCGAAAAACTCGTTGTGCTGCAGGCGCGGATTGCGCCCGAGGCGGCCGGACTGACGACGGCCATGCGGCTGTGTCCGCTCGCGAGCGGACGCCATGTCCTGATTTCCCCGCTGTTCGCGCTGGACGAGGCTATGCTGGCGGCGGCAATGAAATTCACGCGGCCCGGCCGCTCGCTCGGGACCGGGCACCGCTGCGCTGCCAACCTGTATCGCGATGTGGCGCGCGGTGGATTTCTGCCGATCCCGCAGTTCGCTATTGATTATGATGCGGCCATGCTCGCAGGTGCCCTGGATGAGGCACAGTTGAGCGACGTCCAGCGGCTGGCGTTGCGCTGGATTTTTGAGGGCGAAAGCGGCGAGACGGACGATCTCGTCCTCTCGGCGCGCCGCCTGACCTCCGTCGACAATCTGATCGATGCCTGCGGGTTCTTCGGCCAAACCGGCGCGGGCGCGCCGACCGGACTGAAAGCCGCTTACGAGCGGATCGCCGAGGTGCAGGTGGAGACGTTCGTTCAGCGTGCCCGCGCCGGCTTGGCGGAGGGCTCCGAGTCCCTGGATGCCGCGACCGCCGCGATTGATGGGTTTATCGCGCAAGGCGCCATGACGGCGGGGGCACGCGATCTGTTGCGGCGACTCAGGGCGCGTTGGGCCTATTCGGCGCAAACTTCGGCGAATGGAAACCCAGGTCCTTCGGTCGATCTCGACCGGGTGATCCAGCGCATCCAGGCCTTGCGCGCCAAAACGGTGGAAAGCGGCTGCACCGAGGAAGAGGCAATGGCGGCGGCGGCCAAAGTGGCCGAATTGCTTGATCGTTACGAATTGAGCCTCGACGCCGCCACGGTTCGCACCACTGCATGCGAGGGCGTGAGCATCGCAACGGGCCGCAAGCGCCGGGCCGCCGTCGATGCCTGCGTGTTGCCCACCGCTGCGTTCTGCGATTGCCGGGTCTGGTCGGAAGAAGCCGAGGCCGGTGAGTTGCGCTATATGGTCTTCGGTCTGAAGGCCGATGTGGCCGCGGCGCGCTTTTTGCTCGACCTGATCGAGGCAACCTTTGCGACCGAGAGCGCCCGCTTCCGGCTGGGTGACATCTATCAGGGCTTGCGCGGTGGCGATCGGCGCATGGCCCTCAATTCGTTCCAGATCGGACTTGCCGGTGGCATCAAAGCAAGGCTCGCGGCGCTCAAGGCGGCGCGGGCGAGTGCTCACGCCGGCAGCAGCGGTTTCGACCTGGTCGCCGTCAAGCAGTCGGTGGTGGACGAGGAAATCGCCCGGCTTGGCCTCAGTCTCACCTCGCGCCCCGCCTCGTCCCGCCGTTATGTCCACGGTGAGGCCTATGCCGCCGGCGAACTCGCCGGCAGCCTGTTCGAACCCAACGCGGCGATATTTTCTAAAGCACCCTGAGGCCGAGTTCCTTCAGGAGCGACGTTGCCTGGGCGCGGGAGATGATGGCGCCGCGGAAGTGCGCGGCGTCGCCGAGCCGGATGCCGCCGAGATCGGCGCCCCGCAGGTCGGCGCCTTCGAAACGGGCGCGGATGAGCTGCGCATCGCGCAGGCTGCATTCTTCGAACACCACGCCGCGGAAATCGGCACCCTCCAGCAAGGCGCCGGAAAGGTCGACCTGCGTCAGCTTCTGATCGCGGAAGGACACTTTCGGCAGGCGCGCATCGACTGCCAGCACTTCTTCCAGCGTCAGATCGACGGTGCGGGCATCGGTGAAATCGGCGCCGGTCAGCTTGCAGCGCCGGAAGGCGGCGGAGGTCAGGATCGTCTGCCGGAAGGTGGCGTTGTTGAAGTCCGAGGCGACGATCTCGGCGTCGAGGAGGTCGGCGCGGCTGAAATCGGCGAAGGCCGCCTTGCAGTTCGTCCAGCGGCTATCGGCGAGCCGGGTGCGGATGAGCTTGCAATGGCCGAGGTTGCACGTCTCGAACTGCCAGCCGCTGAGATCGACCTCGCCGAAGGCAAGGCCGCTGACATCGGCCCCGACGAGGCGACGCGGTGCGCCGGCGGCAAGCAGCTTGTCGAGGCTCAGTTGGTCGACGGCCGAACCCGTGAGATCGATGGTCTGCAGATCGGTCATGGAGCGGTCGGCCTCGTACCGGTACCGAAAAGCCTCAGAGAAAGGCCGTCAGGGCGGCCTCTATTCGCCTTCGAAGGCGATCAGCGTACGGACGTTGACGTTGAGCGCCCTGAGCTTGTCGGCGCCGCCGAGGGCGGGCAGGTCGACGATGAAGCAGGCCGCTTCGAGTTCGCCGCCCATCTGGCGGATCAGGGTGGCGGCGGCGGTCGCCGTGCCGCCGGTGGCGATCAGATCATCGACCAGGAGAACGCGCTCGCCGGGCAGGATGGCGTCCCGGTGCATCTCGATCTCGTCGACGCCATATTCGAGGCTGTAGACGATGGAGACCGTTTCGTGCGGCAGCTTGCCCTTCTTGCGGATCGGCACGAAGCCGGCGCTGAGCTGGTGGGCGACGGCGCCGCCGAGAATGAAGCCGCGCGCCTCGATGCCGGCCACCTTGTCGATCTTGCCGCCCGCCCAGGGCTGCACCAGTTCGTCGACGGTGCGTCGGAAGGCGCGGGCATTGCCCAGGAGGGTGGTGATGTCGCGGAAGATGATGCCCGGCTTGGGATAGTCGGGGATCGCGCGAATGGTGTCGGCCAGATTCATGGGAGGGCTTCCTGAGAAGTTACGGCTCGTTCTAGACGGCTCGTCCGCTGGCCGCAACAGTTTCGGCCGGCAATCCCACGGCTGTCCGGTGTTCTGACGAAGGATTGCCGGCGCAGACATGAAAAAGGGCCCCGTTACGGGCCCTTTGACGATGCGTTCGCGGGTGGGGAGGTCAGTGGGCGACGCCGCGCCAGACCTGCCGCTTCACGAAGTAGAGGATGCCGGCGAAGACGATCAGGAACAGCATCACCTTGAGGCCCAGTTCCTTGCGGGCGTTGAGATGCGGCTCGGCCGCCCACATCAGGAAGGCCGACACGTCCTCGGCATATTGCTCCTTGGTCTGCGGCGTGCCGTCGGAATACTGGACAACGTCGTTGTCGATCGGCGGCGGCATGCGCAGCGAGATGCCGTTGATGAAATGTGGGTTGTAGTAGGTGCCTTCGGGCACCGTCACGCCTTCCGGCGGATCCTGGTAGCCGGTGATCAGCGAGGCGATGTAGTCGGGGCCCTGCTCCTGGTAGGGCCAGAACATGTCGAAGACGAACCAGGGGAAGCCGCGATGGACGGCGCGCGCCTTGGCCAGCAGCGACATGTCGGGCGGCAGGGCGCCACCGTTGGCGGCCCGCGCCGCGTTGTCGTTGGCGAACGGCGACGGGAAGGGATCGGACGGCAGGCGCGGCCGCTCGAACATGTCGCCGGCGTCGTTGGGGCCGTCCTGGATGGAATAGGTGGAGGCGAGCACCTTCACCGCGTCCTCGGAAAAGCCCGGCCCGCCCTCGTCGCTGAGGTTGCGGAACTTGACGAGCTTCATCGAGTGGCAGGCGGAGCAGACCTCCTTGTAGACCTGATAGCCGCGCTGCAGTTGCGCCTTGTCGTACTGGCCGAAGATGCCGGCGAACGACCACTCATGGCGGGTCGGCGTGATCAGCGGATACACGACCGCCGTCTCCTGGGCGGCGGCGATCGAAGAGGTGAGGGCGATGCCGGCGGCAAAGGCGACGGCGGCCCAACGGATCATCTTGGCAGTCATGATTTCTCTCCGTTGAGCCTCAGTGAGCCGATTTCGCCAGGATCGCGTCGTTGATCGACACGGGCAGCGGCCTCGGCTTCTCGATGTAGCCGAGCAGCGGCAGGATCACCAGGAAGTAGAGGAAGTAGTAGAGCGTGCTGAGCTTCGCCCACACCACCGCCTGCATACCCATGATGATGTCGTCGGTCTTCACCGAGCCGAGGAAGCCGAGGAACAGGGCGTTGAGGCCGAACAGCCAGAAGGCCACCTTGAAGATCGGCCGGAAGCGGCCCGAGCGCACCTTGGAGGTGTCTAGCCAGGGCAGGAAGGCCAGGACGGCAATGGCGCCGAACATGGCGAGCACGCCGCCGAGCTTACTGTCGATCGGCCCGAGGTTGAAGTCGATGGCCCGGAGGATGGCGTAGAACGGCAGGAAATACCATTCCGGCACGATGTGGGCCGGCGTCGCCAGCGGGTTCGCCTCGATATAATTGTCGGGATGGCCGAGGAAGTTCGGCTGATAGAAGACGAACCAGGCATAGAAGATCAGGAACAGCACCATCCACATCGCGTCCTTGGACGTGGCGAAGGGCGTGAAGGGCACGGTGTCCTTGTCGTTCTTGACGTCAATGCCGAGCGGATTGTTCTGGCCGACCACATGCAGCGCCCAGATGTGCAGCACGACGACGCCGGCGATCAGGAACGGCAGCAGGTAGTGCAGCGAGTAGAAGCGGTTGAGCGTGGCGTTGTCGACCGAGAAGCCGCCGATCAACAGCGTCTGGATCGGCTGGCCGACGATGGGAAGGGCGGTGAAGAAATTGGTGATGACGGTGGCGCCCCAGAAGGACATCTGGCCCCAGGGCAGCACGTAGCCCATGAAGGCGGCGGCCATCATCAGCAGGTAGATGATCACGCCGAGGATCCACAGGATCTCGCGCGGCGCCTTGTAGGAGCCGTAGTAGAGACCGCGGAAGATGTGGACGTAGACGGCGATGAAGAACATCGACGCGCCGTTGGCGTGGAGATAGCGGATCAGCCAGCCCCAGTTGACGTCGCGCATGATGCCTTCGACGGAACGGAAGGCGACGTGGCTCTCGGCGGCGTAGTGCATGGCGAGCACGATGCCGGTGACGATCTGCACCACCAGCATCATCGCGAGGATGCCGCCGAAGGTCCAGAGGGCGTTGAGGTTGCGCGGCGTCGGATAGGAAACGGCGGTATCGTGCAGGAGGCGAACGATGGGAAGGCGCGCCTCAAACCACTTCCCGATGGCCGTCCTCGGGACATAGGTCGAATGACCGGACATGAATTACCTCGTCGGGAAGGGCGATCAGCCGATGCGGATCTTGGTGTCGGAGATGAAAGCGTAGGGCGGGATCGGCAGGTTCTCCGGCGCCGGACCCTTGCGGATGCGGCCGGCCGTATCATACTGCGAGCCATGGCAGGGGCAGAACCAGCCGCCGAATTCGCCGGACTCGTCGAGCGGAATGCAGCCGAGATGGGTGCAGACCTTGGTCATGACGAGGATGTTCTCCTTGCCGGCCGCGGCGCGGTTGGCGTCGGAGGCATCGTCTTCGGGACCGCCATTGGCATTGCGGGACAGCGGATCCTTGAGATCCTCGAGCTTGACCGCCTTGCCCTCCTCGATTTCCTTCTCGGTGCGATTGCGGATCACCACCGGCTTGCCGCGCCACATGACGGTCACCGCCTGGCCGGGCTGAACGCCGGAAATGTCGACCTCGACCGAGGCCAGAGCGCGGGTGGAAGCGTCGGGGTTCATCTGGTCGACGAATGGCCAGGCCGCGGCGGCAACGCCTACCACGCCGAAAGCACCGGCGGCATGCAGGAGGAAGTCGCGGCGGGTTGGTTCTGCCGGTGTGTCACTCTCAGCCAAGATCGCTTCCTTTCGCGCGGGGCGGCCGCCACCGATCGGCATACGACCGCTTCACCATCCTCGCCGACACCACCCCGTCCGTGGCGATCGATGCGAGATTGAAGAAAAAGTTTCAACAACTTGCAGGGCGTCCGGCGCGGGCGTGACTACGCCTTGCTACGGATGCCTTTCCGGCCCCCTTTATGCATCAACGCTGGGCATTGTCCAGTTGGTCCGCCTGAGAATTTGGTCTGATTTTTTGGATTTGTTCCAAAAAGCCCGGGCACCGTCACCGGTGCCCGACAGCTCGCTTGCAATGGGTTTCGCTACGGCCCGACCATCCCTCGACATCGGGCCGCAGCGAGACGGGTTTGGGGGCAGCCAAGCGCACCTTGACCGGAGCATCTGTCAAACCACATAGTTGCCATCTTGGCCGCTCATCCTGGGTCGATGCGCTTGATACGTTCCTTGGCAATGCTTATGGCCGCCTTTGCCCTGCTCCTGACGCCCGGGGTGGGATCGCGCGATTACGCCTATGGCATGGCGATGGGGACCGCCTTGTCCTCGCATCACGACGTCGATGGCTGCGCCTCTTCCGCGAGGATTGACGGCCAGACAGACCGGCACGACGCCGGTGGCTGCCAGAAGATGCACTGTTGCCTTGGAACCATCTGCGTTCTTGTCGGCCTACCGGCAGCGGCGACCGCTGCGATGCCGCTTTCGGCGACCGCCATCAATCTGTCCGGAACGACGGCCTCGCTGACGGGCCGTGTCGTGGCACCGCCTCTCGATCCTCCCAGACGGTTCGCCTGATCGTTTCGCGCGCGGCTATCTCTTTGCGCATCCGTTTGGCCCGAAATGACTCGCTCTTTCGGGCGGATGCTGCGCGCAGGCTTTCATCCTGAACCTCGCTTTTGACGAGCAGCGTGCCGCAGGTCGCTGCATCCAGGGATCGATCATGAACCGCAGAACTCTTCTCAAGACCGCCCTCGGCGGTGCTGCCGTCCTCGCTCTGCCGACCTTCCGCGCTTTTGCCGCGACGGCGCAGCCCCTGACGCTGGCATCGCGGACCCTCGACGTGAATGGCCGCGCTGCCACCGTCTATTCGCTCACCGGCCCCGACGGAAAGCCTGGCCTTTCCTTCGACGCCGGCACCGATTTCGACGTGGCGCTCGCCAACACACTCGGTGAGGACACCATCATCCACTGGCATGGGCTGACGCCGCCCTGGGATCAGGACGGGGTGCCCGATGCGCCGATGCCGCTGATCAAGGCCGGCGAAACGCGGTCCTTCCGCTTCCCGGTTGGCAGCGGCGGCACCCACTGGATGCACGCCCATACGCTGCAGGAGCAGAACTTGCTGGCGGCGCCGCTGATCGTGCGGCGTGCCGAGGAAAAGTCGGCCGACGAGCAGGAAGTCGTCGTACTGCTGCACGATTTCTCGTTCACGCCGGCGGCCGAGTTGCTGGCCAAGCTGAAGGGACCTGCTTCGGGCGGCCACGCTTCCATGTCCGGCATGAACATGTCCGGGATGAGCGGCATGGGGCATGACATGGCGGCGATGCCCGGCATGCAGGGCATGACCGGGATGGACATGGGATCGATGCCGGGGATGTCCGCCATGGCCATGGACCTCAACGACATCGAGTATGACGCCTATCTCGCCAATGACCGGACGCTCGACGATCCGGAGGTGGTCAAGGTGGAGAAGGGCGGCAACGTTCGCCTGCGTATCATCAACGGCGCCACGGCGACGGCGTTCACCATCGATCTCGGTGCCCTCAAGGGCCAGGTGGTGGCCGTCGACGGCCAGCCGATCCAGCCGGTCGAGGCCCAGCGTTTCCCGATGACCATGGGACAGAGGCTGGACATCCGTCTGCGCGTTCCCGCCGAGGGCGGCGCCTTCCCCATCCTGGCCTTGCGCGAGGGCGGCTCGCAGCGGACCGGCATCGTCATTGGCACGGCCGGATCGACGGTGCCCAAGCTGTCGCCGGTGGGCGAGGCGGCAGGCCCCGTGCTCGACATCGCCTACGAGGTGGGTCTGCGTGCCATCACGCCGCTCGCCGATCGGCCGGCCGATGTCCGCTATGCCGTCGACCTGACCGGCGACATGGCGAGCTATGCCTGGGCGATGCCCGGCAGCGAGGCGATCAAGGTGAAGAAGGGCCAGCGGGTGGAAATCGACATGCGCAATGCCTCGATGATGGCCCACCCGATGCATCTGCACGGCCACCATTTCCAGGTGATCGGCCTGGACGGCGGGGCGCGCTTCCCCGGCGCTGTGCGGGATACCGTGCTGGTGCCGCCGGGCCGGACGGTCACCATCGCCATCGACGCGGAAAACCCCGGCCGCTGGGCCTTCCACTGCCATCACCTCTACCATATGGCCGCGGGCATGATGGCAACCTTCGCCTACGACGGCGTGTGATACCATCCGGCGCGGTTTCCATCAGACAAGAGTTTCCGGTGAAAACGGGTTCACCGGAAACTCTCTAACTCTTTGTTTTTACGCAAATGGTGCGTGCCGATCGGTCGAACCGATTGGCATCGGCGCCGCCACCTATCGCGACACTGACGTGGTCCTGGAGTATTCTCCGACCAGACTGAAACATCTGATCGGTGGATGCATTACAGCTCGCCTGCAATCCGTTCGATATCTGGCGGAAACGGTGGACGACATCCTCGGCCTTGAGAAAGCTGAAATGCGAGTTCAGATGGATGACTGTACTTCGTCGAGAATCCGCACCCAGGACCGAATCCCTTTCTGGAAGGACCTGAGATTGTACTTTTCGTTGGGCGAATGCCCCCGATCGTCGGAAAGACCGAAACCCACCAGTAGTGTGTCCATCCCGAGGGTACTGCTAAAATCTCCAACAACGGGAATAGATCCGCCGCCGCCGATGACAATCGTCGGCTTTGGCCATTCCTTTGAAAGCGCGCGCTTTGCCTGGTCGAGCAACGCCGAATCGTAAGGCAGTTGGATCGCCGATGAGGCGCCGTGTGACGCGAATTCAACCCGGCAATCGGCTGGCAGCCTTGATCTGACATAAGCGCGGAAGGCATCGCGGATCTTGTGCGGGTCTTGGTGGCCAACCAGCCGGAACGAGACTTTTGCCGTGGCCTTGGAGGCAATCACGGTTTTGAAGCCATCCCCGGCATAGCCGCCGGCAATGCCGTTGACTTCCGCCGTGGGGCGAGCCCAGAGCAACTCGAGAATTGACCGGCCTTTTTCACCGGACGGGATGGACAGGCCAATTTCCGACAGAAAGCCCGGACTGGCCTGTTCCAGGCCGCGCCAAACCGCCTTGATCTCATCGGGCGCTTCGTCGACCCCATCATAAAAGCCCGGCAGTGTCACCGCGCCCGTGTCGTCATGCAGGCCGGCCAGGATGGCCGCCAGGACATGAATCGGGTTGGCGGCCACCCCGCCATAGCCACCGGAATGAAGATCCCGGTCGGCGGCGGTGACGGTGATTTCCTCGCCGACAAGGCCGCGCAGACTGGCGCAGATTGCCGGCGTCTCGCGATCCCACATCGCCGTGTCGCAGACCATCGCAAAGTCCGCCTTGAGCTCTTGGGCGTTTGCCTCGATGAACGGCTTCAGCGAAGGGGACCCCGATTCTTCCTCGCCCTCGAACAGGATGGTCAACCGCACCGGCAATGCCCCCCGAACGTCCTTGAAGGCGCGGATGGCCTCGACAAAGGTCAGCAACTGCCCTTTGTCGTCGGCCGTGCCGCGGCCGCTGATGATTTTCTCACCGTTATCGCCGTCGCGAATGGCCGGATCGAACGGGTCATTCGTCCACAGATCGAGCGGGTCGACCGGCTGAACGTCATAGTGGCCGTAAAACAGGACGTGGGGGCAGGCGGGGCTGCCACCATCATGGTGTGCGACAACCACAGGATTGCCGGCCGTATCGCGCACGGAGGCGTCAAACCCCATTTGATTCAGATAGTTTGCCAGGAACTCCGCCGCCTTGCGACAATCAGGCCGGTAAGCCGCATCGGTGGAAATAGACTTGATCCGCACGAGATCGAACAGTGTTGCAAGGCTGGTCGGCAGGTTCAGGTCCGCGCGGGCAAGCACGGCGTCGATATCGGTCATGTGGCAAGTTCCCGTTTTTGTCGTTTGCGGCGCTGGGCAGAGCGCGGCTATTGGTTTTGCCGCCCGAGAAGATCGTCGGGCGGCAACTGTCCGGGCGCGGTGTTGATCAGTCTATCGTGGCGACGTCGATGGCCGCCTGAAGGTCGGTCCACAGCGCTTCGGTCCCTTCCAGGCCGATGTGAAGACGGACCGAGCGTGGATCAAGCCCGAATTCGTGAGCCGAATTCGGCATCGCCTTCTGCGCCAGAACCACTTCGCCGGGAACGATCAGGCTCTCGTGGCCGCCCCAACTGACGCCGAGCTTGAAGATCTTGAGATGGTCACAGAACGCCCGGATGTCGATGCCCTCCCTGAACGAGAAGGAGAACAGCCCGGAGGTACCGTCGAGCCCCGGCGGCAAGCTATTGCCTAGTCCTGGATGATTGACCGTCGCGACGATGTCGAGGGTGGCAAGCCGCCGCGCTATTTCCAGCGCCGAACTCTCGTGCGCCTTCATCCGGATGGTGAGCGTGCGCATGCCGCGCACCAGCAGCCAGGCGTCGAAGGGGGACAGTTTGGCTCCGAGATAAGGCAGGCTTTCGCCCCGGATGCGATCCACAAGCTGCTTCGGCCCGGCCACCACGCCGGCCACCACGTCGGAATGGCCGCTGAGGTATTTCGACGCTGAATGCAGCACGAGATCGACACCGAGACCAAGCGGGCGCTGGAACGCCGGACTGGCCCAGCTGTTGTCGATCACCGACAGGGCGCCGTGACGCTTGGCCAGCGCTGCCAGAGCGCCAACATCGTGGGCCTCCATGACCCAACTGGTCGGGCTTTCGAGATAGATGAGCTTGGCGCCGGGCAGTGCCTTGTCCACCGCCGCCAGATCGCGGCCGTCGACATAGGTCACGTCGATCTGCATGCGCTTCAATATGGTACCGAACAGCCGGTAGGCATCGGGATAGACGTTGCGGACGGCAACGATCCGATCTCCCGGCTTGATAAAAGTAAGCACGGTCGCGGAAATTGCCCCCATGCCGCTGGCAAATCCCAGGGCATCCTCCGCCCCTTCAAGCTTGGCCAGCATCTCTTCAAAGGCGCGGACGGTCGGATTGAGCCCACGCGAGTAGACCGGGCGGACGATCTCGCCCCGGTAGGCGGCAATCATTTCGTCGTAGGTAGCGAAGGTGAATAGCGACGTCTGGACAATCGGCGGAACAACGGCGTCAAAGGCGTTGTGATCGTCGTGAGTTGTGATCAGAGACAGTGCCGCAAACCGATCAAAGCCCTCATTCATTTAGACATTTCCTTGATATCATCCTCGACGACAGCGAGGATCTTGAGAGTCTCACGTCGAGCCGCCTCGCTGTTTTGGGCAGCAATCGCGTTGAAAAGCGTTCGGTGAAAAGGGAAGGACCGGCGTGCAAAGTCCGGCCGGTCGAACGGCTTGTCCCAGAAGCGCTCAAAGGCCTCGCGCATCTGTTCGAGCAGTTGGTGAAACAATGGGTTGTGAGTCGCGTTGTAGATGGCGAGGTGGAAGGCGAGATCCTCGACACCCGACGTTCCCTTCAGCAGATGCACGCGTTCCATTTCGCCGAGCTTGGCCTCGATGATCCGGAGATCCTCGCTTGTTCGTCGGCGCGCCGCCACCATCGAAGCCTCGACCTCCAATCCACGACGCACTTCCAACGTCTGAAGCAAGGCGTCGCGTAGATCGGCGGTCTTCAGCAGCAGTGGCATGGAGATCGTTTTCGAGCTGATGGGCTGCAACAGATAGGTGCCGCTGCCACGCCGGCTTTCCAGGACCCCGAGCGCCTGGAACCGACCGATCAGTTCGCGAACGGTCGATCGTCCAACGCCGAGCGTGCTCATCAACTCCCGTTCGGTGGGCAGGCGGTCGCCTCGCTTGAGGTCGGCCTTTTCGATGTAAGCCACCATGGCATCACCGGCCTGCTGCACGCGATCTATTTGAGCGAGCGGCTTACCGCTTCTGGTGTCTTTGTCCATTTCGACCTCGTCGCCAACTTATCGTACCCGCCGCTTGACAATTGGTCTGACATCTTATCAACATATGCCTCGTCAAAAATGTCAAGGGCAATCGAAGGACCGCAACGCGAGTTGAAGTTAGTCCGAACTAGAAACATATCTGCTTAAGTAGATAAAAGAAAAACGTTCGTACTATCGGCGTTTAAAATACAAGAAAATGGGAACAACTGGAATTTCGTTTCGGGCGATCAGCTAATTTGCACACCAGTCGCCCTATGCGAACCTATGAACCGGAGGTGCTGTTATGAAATTAGGCTTGATTGGCGGGCTGGCCATGGTCTCGATGACCGCCGTGCTCGCGGGGCCGGCGTTTAGTTTCGAGGGTAAAAGCGTCGCTGCGGCCGACTGCAACTACGGTGGCAAGATCAAATCCATCGTTGCCACCGACGAGCATACAGTGGCGTTTTCGATGTGCTCGCCCGACCCGGCGTTCGAGGCGAAGGCTGCTTTCGTCTCGTTCGGCATCGAGCCGTCCGAACATATCGAGAAGAACGGTCCCAAGAAGGCTTTGCTCGACAATCCGATCGGCACCGGTCCGTTCAAGCTCGATAGCTGGAACCGTGGCGATTCAATCATCATGAGTCGCAACGACGCCTATTGGGGCGACAAGCCGTCGTTCAAGACGCTAGTCTTCCGCTGGAACCAGTCGGGGGCCGGTCGCCTCAACGAGTTGCGCGCCGGCACGGTCGACGAGATCGCCAACCTCAGCCCCGAGGATTTTGACGGCGTCAAGAACGATCCGGACCTGCAGTTCCTGCCGCTCGAGAGCCCGAACACGCTCTATCTGGGCATGGTCAACACGGTAAAGCCCTTCGACGACGTCAAGGTTCGCCAGGCCATCGCCATGGGGATCGATCGCCAGCGTATCGTCGATAATTTCTACCCGGAAGGTTCGGTCGTCGCTTCGCACTTCACACCGTGCTCGATGCCCAACGGGTGCTCCGGCGAGGAGTGGTACAAGTTCGACGCGGCCGCTGGCAAGAAGCTCCTGGCCGAGGCGGGCTACCCCAACGGCTTCAAGACCAAGATCTATTATCGTGACGTGTTCCGCACCTACCTGCCGGAGCCCAGCGCTGTCGCGGTCGAATTCCAGACCCAGCTGAAGCAGAACCTGGGCATCGATGCCGAAGTGCTGCCGATGGAGTCCGGCGAATTCATCAGCCAGGCGAACGCGGGCCGTCTCGACGGCTTCTATCTGCTTGGCTGGGGCGCTGACTATCCGCACATCACCAACTTCCTCGACTATCACTTCGCGGCCAGCAACATGCAGTTCGGCAAGCCGTTTGCCGAGATCTACAATCTGCTGAACAAGGCCGGGACGATCGGCGATCCGAAGGCCGCTGAACCGATCTACACCGAGGCCAACAACGCCATCAGGGCGCTGGTGCCGACCGTTCCGATTGTCCACGGGGCCTCGGCCTTTGGCGCGCGCGCCACGCTCAAGAACGCCGCGCTGCGTCCGTTCGGCGCGCCACGGCTTCAGGATGTGGACCCTGGCAAGGATTCGCTGGTGTTCATGCAGAGTGCCGAGCCGATCAGTCTGTATTGCGCCGATGAGACCGACGGCGAGTCGCTTTATGCCTGTACGCCGATTGTCGAAGCGCTGCTCGACTATGCCAAGGACAGCGGCGCCATCGTGCCGTCCCTTGCGACGAGTTGCGAGGCCAACAGCGACTCCACGGTGTGGACATGCCATCTGCGTGAGGGCGTGAAGTTCACCGACGGGTCCGACTTCGACGCCAACGACGTCGTGGTCTCCTGGGCTGCAGGCATTGATGCCACCAACGCTGCCCACGTCGGTAACACCGGCTCGTTTGACTACTTCTCCAGTCTCTGGGGCGGCCTGATGAACGTGAAGAAGTAATCCACATGCATCGGGGGTGGGCTTCAGTGTCCACCCCTTCGCCAAAAGCCTGGATCACCCAATGCTCGGATACGCCGCCAAACGCGTGCTGGTTTCCATACCGGTCATTTTCGGCATTCTGATTGTAACGTTCTCCCTCGCCAGGATGATTCCCGGCGACCCCTGCAAAGCCATGCTCGGAGACAAGGTTTCAGCTGAAACCTGTCAGGCTTTCGTGGAACGCCACGGTCTGAACAAGCCGCTGATCAGCCAGTTTTTCGTCTATGTCGAGGATATCGCCCACGGCAATTTCGGTGACTCGATCCGCTTTTCCAGGCCGGTGACCCAGATTATCGTCGAGCGACTGCCGATGACCGCCGAGCTGGCCATGCTGGCGCTGATCGTCGCGACGGTGGTCGGTGTCGGCCTCGGTATCATTGCCGCCCGCAAGCAGAACTCGGCAACTGACGTCGGCACGATGGTGCTGGCGAACGTTGGCATATCCATGCCGGTGTTTTGGCTAGGACTGATGCTGGCCTATCTGTTCGGCGTTATCTTGCGGGGCACGCCCCTTTGGCTGCCGCCCTCGGGCCGCCTCTCAGCGGGCATGGCGTCTGTGCCGTTCTACGAAGTCTGGCACTGGCAGGTGGTCGCCGACACCACTCAAGCCAGGTTTCTGGCTTTCCTGTCGAATTTCTATGTCCTCAACGCGCTGATTACCGGTAACTGGCCGCTGTTTTGGGATGCCCTGAGGCATATGGTGCTGCCGGTGATCGCTCTGTCGACCATACCGATGGCGGTCATTGCCCGCATGACACGGTCGTCTTTGCTCGACGTGCTGGGACGTGACTACATCCGAACCGCTCGCGCCAAAGGGGTGCTCGACCGCGACGTCGTGCGCAAACATGCCCTTGGCAACGCCATGCTGCCGGTCGTCACCATTCTTGGATTGCAGATGGGCGCCCTTCTGAGTGGCGCCGTGCTGACTGAAACCGTGTTCGGCCTTGCCGGCGTCGGCCGCATGCTGGTCGAAGCGATTTTCGCGCGCGACTACCCCGTGGTCCAGGCCTTCACGGTGATGATCGCGGTGTCCTACGTGGTCATCAACCTGCTGGTCGACCTTTCCTACTCCTACCTCGATCCCCGTATCAGGCCACAATAGGACGAGCCATGACGAGTTTGAACAATGCTTCGGCCGCCGCCGCCGACGCCATTGCCGAAGAAGGCCTGATCGGCGATCCGGTTCCCTTGTGGAAACAGACCTGGAAGCGGTTGTTGCGCAAGCGGTCCGGGCAGGTGGGCCTGATCATCATCGGTTTGCTCCTGCTGATCGCCATAACCGCGCCGGTCATCGCCCCTTATGATCCCAATGATGTGCTGATCGGCACGGAGCACGTCAAACGCCGCGAAGCGCCGTGCGTGCATCTGCTGGGCTGCGACATCAACCGTCCTCAGCACATCATGGGCATTGATGGCAACTCACGCGATACCTTCTCGCGGGTTCTCTACGGCACCCGCGTCAGCTTGATGATCGGCCTTGTCACCGTCACCACCGCTCTGGTGTCCGGTGTGCTGCTCGGCGCGATCGCCGGCTTCTTCGGAGGCATCGCCGACAACATCATCATGCGGATCATGGATGTGATCCTCGGCTTTCCATCGCTGCTGCTGGCCATCGCCATTGTTGCCGTGCTGGGGCCGGGCATTGTCAACGCGCTGTTGGCGATCTCCATCGTTTCCATGCCGGCCTATGCCCGCGTTACCCGCGCCAGCGTGCTGTCGGTCAAGACGCTCGATTTCGTATCGGCGACCCGCGCTCTCGGTGGTAGCCCGGCGCGCATCCTGTTCCGCCGGGTGCTGCCCAACGCGCTGACCCCTATCGTCGTCCTCGCGACACTCGGCATCGCCACGGCCATTCTTGATGCGGCCGGCCTGAGCTTTCTCGGCCTCGGGGCTCAACCGCCGATGCCGGAATGGGGGACCATGCTCGGAACGGAAAAGGATCAGGTCTTTTCGGCCCCGCATCTGGTGTTTTTCCCGGGTATCGCGATCATGCTGACCGTTCTCGGCTTCAATCTTCTCGGCGATGGGCTGCGCGACGCCCTCGATCCGCGGCTCAATACTTGAGGAAAGCCATGACAAGCCCCCTCCTCGACATCCGCGATCTCAGTACGATTTTTGAAACGCGGTCCGGTACCGCGCAGGCGGTGGACAAAGTGTCGATCCGTCTTCGCGCCGGAGAAACCCTCTGCGTCGTCGGCGAAAGCGGCTGTGGCAAGTCGATCACTGCGCTCAGCATCATGGGGCTGGTGCCCTATCCCGGCAAAGTCGTCGGCGGTGAAATCCTTCTTGGCGGCAGTGATCTGCGCCAGATGTCGGCCAATGATCTCGGCAAGGTGCGTGGCAACAGAGTGTCGATGATTTTCCAGGACCCGTCGTCGTCCCTCAATCCGGTGCATACCGTCGGTCGCCAGATCGCCGAAGTCTATCGGCTGCACCGGAACATGAGCGAGCACGAGGCCGAGGCGGCGGCAATCAAGATGCTGGCTGCTGTGGGCATTTCCGCCCCCGAGCGTCGGATGAAGGCTTATCCGCACGAGATGTCGGGCGGTATGGCGCAGCGCGTGATGATCGCCATGGCGCTTGCCTGCCAGCCGGAGGTGCTGATCGCCGATGAGCCGACCACCGCGCTCGACGTGACCATCCAGGCGCAGATCCTCGATCTGATGCGCGATCTGCAGCGCGACTTCGGAACGGCCATCATTCTGATCACCCATGATCTCGGCGTAGTGGCCGAGATGGCCGACCACGTGGCGGTGATGTACGCCGGACAAGTGGTCGAATTTGCCGACGTCAGAACGCTGTTCAAGTCGCCGCAGCATCCGTACACGCAAGCACTGCTGCGCTCGGTTCCCGTGCTTGGCGCTACCACCGACATGCTGGAGGTGATCGACGGGCGCGTGCCGCAACTGACCCAACTGCCGGACGGCTGTCTGTTCGCGCCGCGCTGTTCGGTCAAGCACGACATCAACGATCCGCGCTGCACCGCCACGGTGCCGGCGCTGCTGGAAATTGACGACGGGCATTCCTGCCGGTGCTGGCGCAGTGTCCCAGCCGATCTGTCCAACCATATTATGGAGAAGCAGCTGGTATGAGTGCTCTGCTGGAACTGCGCGACATCAAGAAGTCCTTCGCCTTTCGCAAGGGCATCCTCCAGCGGGTCGTCGGGCAAGTGAATGCGGTCAACAACGTCAGTCTGACGATTGAGCGTGGGCGCACGCTCGGGCTGGTCGGCGAAAGCGGCTGTGGCAAGTCTACCCTTGCCCGCATCGTCGTTGGCCTGTTCCCACCGACCGAAGGTGAAATCCTGTTTGACGGCTTGCAGATCGCCGGTGCCGACATACCGATCGATCCCAAATTCAGCCGCCGCATCCAGATCATCTTCCAGGACCCCTATTCCTCTCTCGATCCGCGCCTGCCGATTGGCGACTCGATTGCCGAGGGGCTGGTCATTCACGGCATCGGCGACACGAAGAGCCGCCGCAAAGCTGTGCTCGACATATTGGCGCTGGTGGGGCTGCCGCCGCAGGCAGCCGATCGCTATCCGCACGAATTCTCCGGCGGACAGCGGCAGCGGATCGGCATCGCCCGCGCGCTGATCCTGGAGCCGGAATTTCTGGTTTGCGATGAGCCGACATCGGCGCTCGACGTTTCAGTCCAGGCTCAAATTCTCAACCTTCTGAAGCGCCTCAAGGGGCGGTTGAACCTGACCATGATGTTCATTTCGCACAACCTCGCGGTTGTCCGGCACATCGCCGACGACGTGATGGTCATGTATCTCGGACACGCGGTTGAAGTCGCTCCGGTGAATGAGCTTTTCACCACGCCCCGCCATCCTTACACGCGCGCCCTGCTATCGGCGACGCCAATTGCCGACCCTGACCGGCGCGGCGAGCGCATCAAGCTTATCGGCGAGCTGCCATCGCCCCTCAACCCACCATCGGGCTGTCCGTTTCATCCTCGCTGTTCATACGCCTACGATCGATGCAAGACGGAGCTACCGGCGATGATTACGGCTGGAGGTTCCAGAGTGGCTTGCCACGCCGTCGAAGCAGGTAAGCTGCCACCGGCTTGATATGGCCGATGCCTCGCCGCTGCGACGGCTTTGCAGAATATGCCAAGCGCGTTACGCCAATCTGTCTCGTTCCTCTGGAGGGCAATCGCTAAAACTCAGCGGGGTGGCGATGCACAACCCATCGGCGTCCCGCGGTCGGCTTGGAATCGTTCCCGTCAGGCCGGCTCGACTTCCTCGAGGTTGAGGAAGCCGCCGGTCTGGCGGCTCCATAGACCGGCATAAATGCCGCCTCGGGCGATGAGGTCGGCATGGCTGCCCATCTCGACGATGCGGCCGCCGTCCATCACCACGAGGCGATCCATGCGGGCAATGGTGGAGAGGCGGTGGGCGATGGCGATCACCGTCTTGCCTTCCATCAGTATGCCGAGGCTGTCCTGGATCGCTGCCTCGACGTCCGAATCGAGCGCCGACGTCGCTTCGTCGAGGACGAGAATTGGCGCGTTCTTCAAGAGAACACGGGCGATGGCGATGCGTTGGCGCTGGCCTCCCGAGAGCTTGACGCCGCGCTCGCCGACATAGGCGTCGAAGCCGGTGCGCCCGCGGTTGTCGGTCAGCTCCGGAATGAACGCATCGGCATGGGCCATGCGGGCGGCGGCCAGCATCTCTTCATCCGTCGCTTCGGGACGTCCGTATTTGATGTTGTCGCGGATCGACCGATGGAGAAGTGAGGTGTCCTGGGTGACGACGCCGATCGCCGCCCTCAGCGAGTTCTGCGTCACGCCGGCGATATCCTGCCCATCGATGCGGATGGCGCCTTCGGTGAGGTCGTAGAGGCGCAACAGCAGGCTCACCAAGGTTGACTTGCCGGCGCCGGAGTGGCCGACCAGACCGATGCGCTCGCCCGGAGCGATGGTGAGCGTCAGGTCGTCGATCGCCAGCCGGCTGCTGCCGTAGCCGAAGCTGCCCCGGTCGATCTCGACGCAGCCGCCCTTGACGACTAGCGGCCGGGCGTTGGGCTTGTCGATGATGAGTTGCGGCTTCGACAGCGATCGCACTGTGTCGTCCAGCGTGCCGACGCTTTCGAACAGATCGGAGAGGCTCATGGTGGCCATGCGCGACAGTTGCTGGATCTGCAGCGTCATGGCGATCACCGAGGCGATATCGCCGGGTGTCGCCAGGCCATGGCTCCAC
>JAGSYV010000168.1 GCA_018262505.1 Pseudomonadota bacterium | reverse complement strand
GATCCGTGACTACATCCGCAACCAGGAAAAAGAGGATGCGCGTCTGGAACAGCTTGCACTATGGCGATAGACCGCCTTCAGGCGGTGCCGATCCGTGGGGACGCGCATGCGTCCCCTAACAGCCGCTTTGAGCGGCCATAATCATAAAGCCCCCGGCTTTGCCGGGGGATACTTACAGCACGTTGGACAGGCGGCAGTAGATCAATTCGTCGACGCCCTCTGCGTAGATGTCGCCCTTGGCGTTCACCCGCAGCACGAACTGGGCGAGGTTCTGGGTCGCGTGGCCCCAGATCTCCTGACCGGCCTTTTCGACGTCGAAGCGGGAGTAGTGACCGGGACAGCTGAGCGTGCGGTCGGTCTGGCTGTAGGCGGGCGGATAGCTCTTGTGCGGGCAGAGCACCGAATAGGCGACCACGTCGCCGTCGGGCCCGACGCCGCCGTCAACCTTGACGCCGAGC
Source organism: Pseudomonadota bacterium (assembly GCA_018262505.1). GTDB lineage: Bacteria > Pseudomonadota > Alphaproteobacteria > Rhizobiales > Pleomorphomonadaceae > Pleomorphomonas. Next base: position 7,152 of record JAGSYV010000168.1, on the reverse strand, counting down.
TTCAAGAGAATGCCGGGGGAGTCATTGTCGGGGTAGGCGATATTGACGGGGTCGTTGACCTTCATGTCCTTGAGGTTGGCAAGCCGGTTGGACGGGTAGGCCACCCGCGTCGTCGCGGTCGCCGCCTTCGCCGGTGTCGGCATGACCGTTGCCGCCGCCACGCCGGCGACTGAAAACCCGGCACTGCGCAGGAATTGCCGCCAGCCCGCTTCCATGAGCCCATCACATGTCTTCATCGGGGGGCAAGTCTTGTTGGTCTGGCGGGAAACCCTTCGCAAGCTGTATGCCAGGAATTTTCGTACGTTAAATCACTGAACTAAATAGGGTTATTCCATTAGGATCGATCGTGATGTTTGGGAATCCTGACGTCGCCTCAAACTATATTCGGCTATCCGAACAGTTGCCCGCCGCGGCCGGGCGTCAGGAAGACCGGAGCGAATCCGCCGCCCTCAGTGCGGAAATTGGTCGTCTGGCCATCGTAGAGCCGGGCGGCGAAGAGCTGGACCCTGCCAGCATAGGAATAGGCGCGCAGGTCGAATTTCAGGTGCGGCGCGCCGGCTTCCCAGCGCACGACACGTTCAGGGGGACGCACAATCTCCTGCGCCACATAGTCATGGGCGACGATCTCCTGCCAGACCCGCGACGTGATCTTGTCGCCGCGATATGCGGCTCTGCTGCCGAAGCCGTTCACCGGCTTGAAAAACAAGTGCTTGCGCTCGGCCCACAGGCGGCCCGCTGTTTCTGGCTTCACCCGCTGCGTGCTGGGGATCGACCGCAGTAGCACCTCGGCGTCGCCGGCACTGACGCCAAGGTGCGCGAGCATCGCTCTATCGCTGAGGATCGCTAGATTGGCCTTGTTGGCGAAAAGCACATGGGCGCGCGGATGCGGCGTGACGACGACTTTGCCCGACAGATAGGCAGCCTTCAGCGCCACATGCGCCGGCTGTTCGAAATAGAAATCGGTCAGGCGGTTGTAGACGAGGTCGACCGGGGCGCCTTCCGCCAACAGGGTCTCTCCCGTCCATGTCAGCTCCGAAGGATCGACGATGGACACTCTGGTCCCAGCCATCGTTTCCATCGCCTGGGCGATCAGGAACTCCGGATAGAGGTATTGGCGCTCAGGGTGCTCATCGACGATGGCGATGTGGGCCGGATCGCGACCCAACTCGGCCCGGAACATCTCGTGCCATGTCGCCGGAAGGTGCGCGTTCGGCAAGGGCTCGCCCATCAGCAACAGCGCCTCGTCACAGCAGGCCTTCTGTGCTTCCAGGAGCGCCCAGTTGAGATAAGCGCCACCGGCATTGGTGTTGATTTCGATGAGCCTCGGGCCATCGTTCGACAGGTGGAAGTCGTAGCCGAAGAAGACGCCTTTGGCCCCTGGCTCAAATCGAGCGATCTCCGGCACACCTGCAAGGACATGATCGCGATAGGGCGTCGAGGCGGCAACAGACTCGATCGTTGCAACAAGCGCCTCGATCGTCGCAACGTCGTCGCGCGAGATGAAGACCGGCGAGGGCGAGAAGAGGTGCGGATGGGTGACGGACAGCGCCTCCGCAGCAACCTTCAACGGTTTGGTCAGCGCAATCCGCTCGACAAGCGTCTGCACGTCGAGAAAGCTGCACTCGACGTGCCGGTTGAGGCTCTGCGTCAACATGCGTTCGTCTTTGGCGTGAATGGTCATGCCGCTTCACCCTCTGAGCCCGACAAGCTGTGCAGCGAACTCGCGCAGCAGTCCTCCATCAGGAAGCGCATGAGCCCGCGGATGCCGTCAAAATCGGCGCTATAGCGGACGTTACGGCCTTCGCGCTGACTGCGGATCAGTCCGGCACGGCTCAGAACCGCCAAATTGGCGGACATGGTATTCTGTCGCACATTGAGCTTTTCGCCGATATCCCCGGCCAACAGCCCGTCGGGTCCAGCAACGATCAGCAGCCTGAACACGTCCAGCCGGGTTTCCTGACTGAGGGCAGCGAAGGCGACGAGCGATTGCGTCTTATCCATAAATCATGATGTATTGATTGATTAGTCTCGATGCAAGGCCATGCGGATTTATCCTCACTCCCCAGTGGCCGAGATTCCGTAGCGCCGCATCTTCTCCCACAGAGTGGTGCGCGAAACGTCGAGCAGACGGGCGGGCGGCTGGATGGCGCCTTTGGTGCGGTAGAGCGCCTTCAGGATGTGCCGCCGTTCCGCGCCGCTGCCGACGGGGAAACTGTCACCGGCACATTTACCGGGACCATGCAGCTATCCAGCGGCAAGTTCGCCATTGTCGAGAAGTCGCACGAGTTCACACTTGTCCAGTGGCGGCCGGTCATCGACCGACAGCTTGGCCGCGAAGTATCGGGCATCGTCCGTGGCGGGGCTGTGTCGTGGCAGCTGGGCGTCAACGAGGGATTGGCTTATAAGAGATCTCGATTGCTTACAGCTACACGGACAATGAGACCCGCGCGACAGCATTGCGCAACCAACGATGTGCAGGATCGCCGTCGCGCCGTTTGTGCCAGACCTGAACGAAGGGAAAGGGAGGTATCGAAAACGGCGGGTCGAAGACGACAAGGACTGGATCACGTTCACAGAGAGCAAGGGCTTTCCGGGCGACGGTCAGAACAAGGTCTGTTCCATGGATAAGCCGTGGCGCATTTCCCCAATGAGGTAACGTGACGGTGATGTGGCGAGCGCGAGCGACAGCGTGCAAGGCCGTGTCGATCTCCATGTTTGCTTCGTCCTTCATCGATACGAGCACATGAGGTCGCGCAAGATAGGCTTCGACGTCCAGACAATCGCGCCCCTCCAGCGTCTCCCGGTCTGCGAGGCAGGCGAAGTGCTCGACAAAAAGCTGCTCCGCTTCGACCCCTTCAGGAAGATCGGGAAACACACCCAAGGCGAGGTCGCGGTCCCCCTCCAGCACCAGCCGGAGCATTGCCTCCCGGCTTGATTGAGTTATCGCCAAATCGATCCCCGGCGCTTCACAACGCAGCATTCTCAGCAAGCCCGGGAGAATGACGGCGGAGCCGTAGTCCGACATTGCAAGGCGGAATGTCCGCTTCTCTCTGGCTGGATCGAATCCCCCCGGTCCAAGAACCTCTCGCACCTGTCGCAAGGCTTCGGTGAGGGCGGGCGCAATCTCAAGTGCTCTTGCGCTCGGCACGAGTTGTCCATCGCGGCGGATCAGGAGGGGGTCATCGAACAGATGCCGCAGCCGCCCGAGCGCGTGACTGACGGCCGGCTGACTCATGTTCAGCCGGGAGGCCGTGCGCGACACATGCCGCTCGGCCAGTAGGGCATCGAGGACCACCAACAGGTTGAGGTCGATGCCGCGAAGGGTATTCATATCGTGCATATAAAAGATACTACATCGGAATTTCCATTTACGAAACGGATATCGCATCTGGTGAGTCTGGAGGCTCACCATGCAAACCAACTCGCTGTTTCTCATCCTCGCCGCTATCGTCACCGGTGCGGTCGTTCCGTTTCAGGCAGGGGCCAACGCGGTCCTCGGACGGACGCTCGGCCATCCTCTTTGGGCCACGGTCGTATCCCTTTGCGTTAGCTTCGCCTGCATCCTGCCCGTGATGGCGCTGGCGAGAGTGGAAGCGCCAACGCTTTCCGCTCTCGCGCAGGCCCCCCGCTGGATATGGATCGGCGGCATCGTTGGCGTTGTCTACATCACCGGTGCGCTCATGCTTGCGCCAAAGCTCGGTGCCGCTGGGTTCATCACGGCAGCCATCGCCGGGCAAATGCTGGCGTCGATCATCATCGACCAATGGGGCCTCGTTGGACTCCCGCAAAAGCCTGTCTCGTTGGCTCGCCTTGCCGGCCTCGGCCTAATCTTTCTCGGCCTGATCGTGATGCAGTTGCAGACGCTCGGCATGAAGGCACCGGCCAGCTCTTGACAGCGTAAATTTCACGCCGACAATTCAAGAAAGTCTGCCATGAACCTGCTTCATATCGACTCCAGCATTCTCGGTGAGCAGTCCGTAAGCCGTATGCTGTCAAGAGCCACCGTCCAGAGATTGAAGGAATACAATCCGGCGACTGGAATCATCTACCGTGATCTGGTCGCGGTTCCTGTCTCGCATCTGACCGGAGACCATCTGGCGGCTTCCCTAACCATGATGGAAGAGATCGCGCTTGGCGAAAAGCTTCTGGAAGAGTTCATCAATGCCGATGTCATCATCATCGGTGTTGCGCTCTATAACCTGACCATTTCGAGCCAGCTAATACCAACTCTCGCTGACTAGAACCGAAGCGCCCAGTCGCGGAGTCCGATGGACATGATGCGCCAGGGCTGATCGACGAGTTTGTTCCAGGCGTCGCAACAGTGGTCGAGGATGTCGTCGTAGGAAGTGAAGATACGGTTTGAGAGCCAGTTTTCGCGGATGAACTGCCGGACATTCTCCCGCGGATTGAGCTCCGGGCATCTTGGCGGCAGCGGCAATAGTGTGATGTTGGCCGGCACCGCGAGGTTTTTGGTGGTGTGCCATCCGGCCTGATCGAGCAGCAGCACGGCGTGCGCCTTCGGCGCCACGGCCTTGGAGATCTCAATGAGGTGGAGGTTCATGGCGGAGGTATCGCAACGCGGCATGACGAGGCCAGCTCCCTTGCCGTCCCTGGGACAGATCGCTCCGAACAGATAGGCGGATTTGGTTCTCTGGTTCTTCGGTGCTGATGGCCGGGTGCCTCGCTTGGCCTAGCGGCGGGTGATGGAGTTCTTTTGCCCGACCCGCGCTTCGTCCTGCCACCATATTTCTATGGGCATACCGGATTTGAGTGTGGCCCGGATTTCCGCCAGCGCGGCGGGGAAGTTTTTTAAATGTCTCGATCGCATCGGGATCCTGCCCCTGATGGCGCGGACGGGCCGAGAGCTTGCGATAGTCGGCCTCGCGAAGGACCCGGCTCATGGTCTGCGGGCTGAGCGAGACGCGGAATTCCTCGAACACCCACTGCACCAGATCGACGAGCCGCCAGCGGACGACACCGTCGACGGCGGGCATCGGTCCAGCCTCCACTCGCGCCAACAGGACGCAATGAACCGCCCCGGGTTTGCCGGAGGCCATTTCGTTTAAGTTATGCAGCCATGGCCGGTGCGTCCAGCCTAGCGTAATACTGCTCCTCGGCTTCGGCTGGCGGTATGTTCCCGATAACCATCACGCCGCCATTGCCCGACGGCGCGCAGGCATCGGCTAGGGCGAAAGGCGCAGAGCGGTTCGAGAGCTTCCTGCAAACACTTGGACGAAGGCTCGCGACCGGGGATCGCTTTCTGAAGGAGTTGTCCCGCGATATCGAACCCCGGCGCGAAGGGTAATGATTAGTCCAGCCTTTGCCGGGCCAGCCATTGCCTCGGTGTCATTCCGAGTTCGGTCCGGAAGGCCGTTCGCAGGGCTTGCGCATCCGAAAAGCCACACCGCGCCGCCACATCCTCGAGCCCGCGGGCACCGGCCGCGAGAAGGTCTTGTGCCCGTGCAAGCCTTATGCGTCTCAGCCACTCTCCGAGATTACCTCCCGTGCGTGCCCGGATGTGACGGGTCAGGCTGCGTCGGCTCATGCCGGCGCGTTCGGCCAAGTCATCTAGCGAAGGCGCGGGGAACGGGTTGGCCCGAAGCGTCTCCAACACCTCTGTGATCCTGCGGTCGACTGAAGATCCGATCGTGGGGCGCTCGATCAGTTGCGGTTGTTCTCCGGCACGCTGGGGAGCAACGACAAGATGGCGGGCGATCCGGTTGGCCTCCGCCACTCCGGAGATCCGGCCGAGCAGATGCAGGCAGCAATCCAGTCCGGACGCGACCCCTGCGGACGTGATGACATGCCCCTCGTCGACGAAAAGCGCCCCGGTATCGACGATAACTTTGGGATATCGCGCCGCGAAGGTCTCGGCACGCGCCCAATGCGTGGTCGCTCGGCGGCCGTCGAGCAGGCCCGCTTCGGCCAAGCCGAAAGCTCCGAGGCAGAGCCCGACGACGATCGCGCCGCGACCCTCTGCTGCTCGCAGCTCGGATGTGATCCCTGCCGGCACAGGCTCATCCGCGTTTCGCCAACCGGGCAGGATCAGAACATCGGCCTCGCGTGCAGCCTCCAGCGGGAATGATGCTTCGATCATCAGCCCACCAGTCGCCGAAAGACGTGGCTGGCTGGCGCACACGTCCACCCGGTGACCGCTCACCAGGAACGGCTCCCCGAACACCGCGAGCGGCGTGGACAACATGAATGGGCTGATCTGATCGTAAGCGAGAATAGCAAGCCGCATTGGCCCGATTTACATGAATACTGTCTATCGGGCCACTGATATTCGGCAGCGGGACTGCGGTATGAAGACGGTAGTTTCGACGCAGCCGTTCGGGAGAGACCAATGACGCGTGCCCTTCTCGTGATCGATATCCAGAATGACTATTTTGCCGGAGGAGCCCTGCCGTTATGGCAGCCGGAGGAGACCGAGGCCCGTATCGTCTTAGCTATCGGTCGGGCACGTGCAGGCGATGATCGGATCATCTTGGTGCGCCACATTTCCTTGGCACCCGCCGGGTTGTTCGGGGCGGGAAGCACTGGCGCCGATATCCGCCAGACTATTCTCGAGGCGGCAGGCAATGCCCCCGTCGTCACCAAACATTACGCCGACGCCTTCCAGGAAACGGATCTTGCGGATCATCTGGCCGGCGTGAGCGAGCTCTTGGTCACCGGAATGATGACGCAGAACTGCGTGGTCTTCACCGCGCTGTCGCGCGCGACCGATGGCCTGCGCGTGCGGATTGTCGGCGATCTCTGCACCGCACCGACCGAAACTGTTCATCGGATCGCACTGAATGCCTTGGGCTCGAAGATCGAGGTCGCAACTGCGGCAGATGTTTGGGCATAAGCCGCAGATCCTGGAGCGTCGGACGAGGAAGCCGCGCCGTGGGGCATCAGGTGGCAGAACCTTAGCTCGCCTCGCATGGGAGGGCTGCCGGTCGGTACTGTCGGTCGATGAGATTGATGCCGAGCGCTGCAAGCGTGCAGACGCCGAGCAGAATGGCGGCGCTCGCCGTGTCCCCACCTCCGACCCAACTCGCGACGATCGGTGCCAGCACGAGCAGCGCGCCGTTGTTCATCGATTCTGACGACGCCAGCACGAAGCCGGCGTCCGAGCCGGCCCGGCTCGCCTGAATGGCGGTGTTGGCG
>JAGSYV010000167.1 GCA_018262505.1 Pseudomonadota bacterium | reverse complement strand
CGAAGGCTGATGCGAGGGCTCCGGCGGACGTGCCGCGCGGGGAAAGCCAATGCTCGACATCAAGTGGATTCGCGACAATCCGGAAGCCCTGAAGCACGCCCTCATGCGGCGCGGCCAGTCGGTGGACCTCGCCGAAGCCACCGCCTCGGAGGCTATCCGCCTCGACGACGCGCGCCGGGCCAATATCAAGTCGCTGCAGGAGGCACAGGAGCGCCGCAACCTCGCCTCCAAGGAAATCGGCAAAGCCAAGGCCAACAAGGATGAGGCTCGCGCCGCCGACCTGATGGAAGAGGTCGCGCGCATCAAGTCGTTCATTCAGGAAGGCGAAGCAAAAGAGCGCGAGCTGGATGGTGCTCTCGACGCGGCTCTGTCGGTCATTCCCAATCCGCCACTCGACGACGTGCCCGAAGGCCCGGACGAAAGCGCCAACATCGAACACCATCGGTTTGGCGAGCCGCGTCAGGTCAATTGGGCGAAGGAGCACTTCGAGCTTGGCGAAGGACTCGGCATGATGGACTTCGAACGCGCCGCCAAGCTGGCCGGTGCCCGCTTCACGGTGGTGAAGGGACATCTTGCCCGCCTTGAGCGCGCGCTCGGGCAGTTCATGATCAACCTTCATACCATCGAGCATGGTTACACCGAGGTGATCCCGCCGCTGATGGTGCGCGACGAGGTGATGTACGGCACCGGCCAGTTGCCGAAGTTCGCCGAAGACCTGTTCCGGACGACGGACGGCCGCTGGCTGATCCCGACGGCCGAAGTGCCGCTCACCAATCTGGTTCGCGAGGAAATCCTCGAAGAAAAGGACCTGCCGCTACGGTTCACGGCACTGACGCCGTGTTTCCGGTCTGAAGCCGGTTCGGCCGGCCGCGATGTGCGCGGCATGCTGCGCCAGCACCAGTTCAACAAGGTGGAACTCGTCTCGATCACCGCCCAGGAGAAGTCGATTGACGAACACGAGCGCATGCTCACCTGTGCTGAAGAGGTGCTGAAGCGGCTCGGTCTCGCCTACCGCGTGGTGACGCTGTGTACCGGCGACATGGGCTTCGGCAGCCGCAAGACCTACGACATCGAGGTGTGGCTGCCCGGCCAGAAGAAATTCCGCGAGATTTCCTCTTGCTCGGTCTGCGGTGATTTCCAGGGGCGTCGCATGAATACCCGTTACCGCCCGACAGGCGAACCGAAGGGCACGCGCTTCGTGCACACGCTCAACGGTTCGGGTGTCGCCGTCGGTCGTGCCCTCATCGCTGTCATGGAGACTTGGCAGAACGAAGATGGCTCGGTGACGGTGCCGGACGTGCTGCTGCCGCTGATGGGTGGCGTCGCCCGTATAGAGAAAGCCTAAGCTGAAAGCAGAAGAGAACCGGCCATGCGCATCCTGATTTCCAATGATGACGGCATCCATGCGCCGGGTCTCGTTGCACTTGAGAACATTGCCCGCTCGCTGAGCGACGATGTCTGGGTCGTGGCGCCCGAAACCGACCAGTCGGGCTTTGCCCATTCGCTGACGCTGCACGACCCGCTCAGGGCGCGGAAGATCGACGAGCGGCGATTTGCTGTGCGCGGCACACCGACCGACTGCGTCATCATGGGCGTTCGCCACATCCTGCCCGGCCGGCCGGACCTGGTGCTGTCCGGTGTCAATGCCGGCACCAACATGGCCGACGACGTGACCTATTCCGGCACCGTCGCCTGCGCTATCGAGGCAACGCTTCTGGGCATCCCGGCCGTAGCGCTGAGCCAGGCCTACGAGGATTTTGTCGGCCGCATTCCGTTCGAGACCGCCGAGGCGCTGGGGCCTGACATTCTCAGAAAACTGACGGACCAGGGGATCGCCCATGGCACCTTCATCAACGTCAACTTCCCCAACTGTTCGCCATCCGAAGTCGCTGGTATCGAGGTGACGCGGCAAGGCAACTTCGCCTATGACCACGGCATCGACGTCGAGAAGCGCATCGATGCCCGCCACAAGCCCTATTATTGGCTGACCTTCCAGCGCGGCGAAATGCTGTGCGCGCAGGGGACGGACGCCTTTGCCATTTCGCGCAACAAGGTTTCCGTCAGTCCGCTCCGTCTTGACCTCACCGACAGCGCCACGATGGAAAAACTGCAAGCCCTGTTTTGACTGAAACGCTTTTTCAAGGCTACCGTCTTACTTTTGACACCTCTGTCATAAATGCAGCGTCCCAATTCATGTTTTGTGGCATTGCGCGAGAGAATGGTGTCAATGAGGCCTTTCGAGCCGGACAAGGTGGCAATCGCGGAGCTGACAATGAAGCTCCGTGGCATGGGTGTCACTGACAACCGGCTGCTGCGCGCCCTTGAACTTGTGCCACGCCGAATGTTCGTGGCTGCCGCTCATCAGGCAAGCGCCTATCTCGACCGGTCACTTCCCATCGAATGCGGCCAGACCATCAACGCTCCCTCCACGGTGGCATTGATGGTGTCGGCTCTCGCCGTTGAGCCAGACGACAAGGTTCTCGAGGTCGGGTGCGGCTCGGGTTTTCAGGCCGCCATTCTTGCCCACCTTGCCGCGCAGGTGGTGACGATGGATCGATTCCGCAGTCTGATCGACATTGCCGAGGATCGCCTGTCGGCGTTGAAGATTACTAACGTCACCACGCTGCTCGGTGACGGGCTGGAAGGCTTTACACGCTATGCGCCCTATAACCGTATCCTGATCGACGGCGCGGTTGAAAAGGTGCCGACGGCTTTGCTCGATCAATTGGCCGACAAGGGGACGCTGGTCGCCCCGGTTGGAGCCGGTCACACGCAGACTTTGGTGCGAATCTCCCGCGACGGCCGGCTGTTCCATCGCGCCGAACTTGGCAGTATTCGGCAGTTCCCATTGCTTGCCGCTTTAAACCTTTGTCAACGTTACTGCGGCTTAATCATTGCAGTTGAAGTCGAGCAGGCGAGACCTGATGATCATGAGTAACCTAGCGATCTGCCGGACCTCCCGCTTCCTGGCCCAGGTTGCCGCCGTTGCCATTCTGGCTGGCTTTTCGGCCGGCTGCAGCGGCGACGTGAGCCGTTTCGGAAATGTATTTGCCGAGACGGACAACCAGGGCCAGATCATTGGCCGCGCCGATCCGATGCCGACCGGATCTATAAACGCTCAGGCGACTTACGCGCAGCCCGCCTATGCGCAACCGGCCAACCCGCAGCAGACTTATGCCGCGCCGGCCCCAACCTATCCTTCGGGTGCCGTGTCTTCCAACACGCTGCCTCCGGCCCCGGGCGCCGTCGTCAACAACGGCGCTTATGTCCGGCCGACTCAGACCGCGGCCCTGCCGTCTCCGACGGGCGTGGCTCCGGCTGCTCCGCAGCCTTGGGCGCCCTCGAATGGAACGACCATCACGGTCAAGCCGGGCGACAGCGTGCAAGTCCTGGCTCGCCGCTATGGAGTTGCCGAATCGTCGCTGCTCGCCGCCAACGGTCTCGTTGCGGGCGCTCAGCTGGCGCCGGGTCAGAATATCGTCATTCCGGCCTATGGGCAGCAGACCTACGGGCAGAAGAGCGCCGCGGTCGCCGCCCCGACCGCTTCCGCCGTTGCTCCTGGCCCGCAGGTCCTCGGCCAACTGCCGCCTACCAAGCCGCCAGTGCCGAGATCGGTCTCGAGCGAGGTTGCCGCTGCGGCGCCGGCCAAGCCCGCGGCGCCCCTGACCACAAATCTCGCCATGGCGACTCCGAGTTCAAAGACGGCCACCGATGCCAAGCCGGGCTTGCTGCCGCCCACAGGAAACAAGCCTGCCTCGCAAGCAGGCCAGCAGGTGGCGGCGCTTGCTCCGAACCAGACCCAGCCCAGCGTCAAGGACACTTCGCCGGAGTCGGCGGGTGTTGAGAGCGCCGCTGACGGTAGCTTCCGCTGGCCGGTGCGTGGCCGCGTCATTTCCGCCTTCGGCGTAAAGCCGGGCGGCGAACGCAACGACGGCATCAATATCGAAGTGCCCGAGGGGACGCCCATCAAGGCGGCCGAAGGCGGGCAGGTGATCTACGCTGGTAATGAGCTGAAGGGCTTCGGCAATCTGGTGCTGGTCAAGCATCCGAACGGTTTCGTGTCGGCTTATGCGCATGCCAGCGAGGTGCTGGTCCAGCGCGGCGACAATATCCTGCGTGGCCAGACCATCGCCAAGGTCGGAGCCACCGGCAACGTCAGCCGGCCGCAGCTTCACTTCGAGATTCGCAACGGCAACCGTCCAGTCGATCCGCTGCCCTACCTGAGCGGCTGATCGACGGCGGGGACAGCACGATCCTGAAACCGGCGGCTTCGGCCGCCGGCCTTTTTATCTGGGGGTACTCAGCGCCAACTGCGCGGGATAATCCGCTCGTCGTCGGTAACACAGGCGAGCGAGGCGGCCGGTGCCTGATAGTCGCGGCTGGCCAGATAGGCGGTTTCAGCGTCGCTGCCACAGATGGGTTTGGCAATGACTTCGAAGCCGGAGCGGCGCAGACAGCTGCCAATATACCGCTCCCGCAATTCGGCGTTGACGTCGCGCGTGCGGCTGCTGCCGGGATAGAAAAACCCGCCTGTCTCGCGACAATAGCGGCGGCCGCTAACCGGATCTTCTCGGCATTCGGTAAATCCCGGGCTGTATTCGGGCGGCCGATATTCCGTAACCAGGGCTTGCGGGATTTTTTCCAGCGATTCGATGCGGCATTGATCGGCCACCGCCTGTCGCTCCGCAAAGCTCGATCCGGTTTTGTGGATGACCGGCACGGGCGCCGATACGCACCCCGCCAGCAGGGCAAGCGCGCCCAGCGCCACGACACGCTTCATTTTTCCTCTCCTCCCGCCACGGGCGACTGGTCGTCAATCCCCCAGTCGCAACCGTCCTGCCAAGTCCTGGACATATTGCCAAGCGACACGGCCCGACCGCGCGCCTCGCGTCCTCTCCCATTCGAGCGCTTCCGCTTGTAGAATCTCCGAATCGACATCGAGTTCCAGCGCCGCGACATAACCTCGCACCATGTCGAGATAATCATCCTGCGAACAGTTATGGAAGCCAACCCAGAGACCGAAACGGTCGGAGAGCGAGACCTTCTCCTCGACTGCCTCGCCTGGATTGATCGCCGTTGCCCGCTCGTTCTCCATCATATCGCGCGGCAACAGATGGCGCCGGTTGGATGTGGCATAGAACACAACATTGTCAGGGCGCCCCTCGATGCCGCCTTCCAATACCGCTTTCAGCGATTTGTAGGAGGTGTCGCCATGGTCGAATGAGAGGTCGTCGCAGAACAGGACGAAGCGATGGCCGCTGTCGCGCAGCATTTTCATCAGGACCGGCAGACTTTCGATGTCCTCGCGGTGAATCTCGATGAGCTTGAGCGGCGTGAAGCCGGGATGGCCGGCAAGGCGCCGGTTGACCTCCGCCTGGGCGGCTTTGACCAGTGACGACTTGCCCATGCCGCGTGCGCCCCACAGCAGGACATTGTTGGCCGGCAGACCGCGGGCGAAGCGCTCGGTGTTGGCAACGATCATGTCGCGGTTGCGGTCGATGCCCTTGAGAAGGCCGATCTCCACGCGGTTGACCCGCTTGACCGGCTGCAATGAGGCGGGCTGGGCGACGAAGACGAAGGCGTCGGCGGCATCGAAGTTCGCGGTCTCAGGCAAGGGTGGCGTCAGCCGCTCGAGAAGACCGGCGATACGTTCGAGATGGGCGTTCAATGTATCGATGGGGGAACCGTTCACGTCCGTCCTCCTCTGTACCGCCAATTGGGCATCGCCTGTGTACCGCTCGGTACTGCTTGGCAGTCCTAGTGCGCCGCGTGTACCGATGCAAACCAGAGAAGGTGGTTTTCGGTACGCTTTGCAACATTTCCTGCCGGAGACTACCTAGACGGTGGCTCCAAGAGCGCCGTCATGTAGCTTTGGTTTGCAAAGTCTGGCGGCCTAGGTATATTCCGGCCACTTTCGAGCGGGCGGTGCGCCGCCTTCTCGTCGATGTCTCAATGCATCGTCGGCCCGGCTTGCGGGCCGTGACTGGCTAATGGAGTTGACTTGATGTTCGTGACCCCAGCCTACGCTCAGGCAGCCGGCGGCGCCCTTGGCGATTCCAGTTTCCTGATCCAGTTCGCGCCTTTCATCCTGATCTTTGTCATTATGTATTTCCTGCTCATTCGGCCGCAGCAGCGCAAGGCCAAAGAGCACCGGGACATGCTGAAGAATCTTCGGCGTGGCGACGTCGTCGTCATGCAGGGCGGCCTGATCGGCAAAATCGTCAAGGTCGTCGACGAAAGCGAGCTGCTGCTCGACGTGGGTGATGGCACGGCCAAGGTGCAGGTGCGCGTCGCTGCTGGCCTTGTGCAGCAGCTCCGCACCAAGGGCGAGCCCGTCAAGGAAGGCAACTGACCGAACGGTCGGTACAAGACGGAAGGCGGGCAGCCCGACTGCCCGCTTTCGGCCAATGAGGTCCGAGGCAGCACATGCTCTATTTTTCCCGCTGGAAGGTAACTGCGATCCTCTTGACGATCTTCGTCGCGCTCGTGGTTTTGATTCCCAACTATCTGAGCTCGGACCAGATCAAGTCCTATTGGCCGTCCTGGCTTCCGGGGCGGCAGATCGTCCTTGGCCTCGACCTTCAGGGCGGCGTCTATCTGCTCTATCAAGTCGATGTGACCGATTATAAGCAGAAGCGGCTCAAGGCGCTCGAAGGCGATATCCGGCAGGCCATGCGTGATGAACCGCGTATCGGTTATACTGGCCTGGGTGTCCAGGGCGATGTCGTTCAGCTGAAGATTCGCGACGCCGACAAGTTTGACGAGGCTGGCAAGCGCCTGCGCAACCTGCTCAATCCGCTTTCGACCGCAGCTCTTGGCGGCGCCGCGGTGAGCGAGTTCCAGCTCGATCAGGGCTCCGATGGCCTGATGAGGCTCGGGTTCTCGCCGACGGGTCTCGACAAGCGGCTCGGCACCGTCGTCCAGCAATCGATCGAAGTCATCCGTCGCCGCGTTGACCAGATGGGCGCGGTGGAGCCGTCGATCCAGCGCCAGGGCTCCGACCGCATTCTGGTCGAGGCGCCCGGCGAGAAGGATCCGGCACGTCTCAAGAATATCATCGGCCGCACCGCCCAGATGACGTTCCATCTCGTCGATCTCAACGTGTCGCCCGACGAAGCGGCCAAGGGCAACCTGCCGCCCGGCGAGATCCTTCTGAAGCAGAAGGAGGCGGGCGGCATTCCGATGGTGGTCGACGAGACGCCGCTGATGAGCGGCGAGGACCTCACCGACGCCCAGACCTCCTTCCAGAGCCAGACCAACGAGCCGGTGGTCTCCTTCCGCCTGTCGACGTCGGGTGCCCGCAAGTTCGCGCAGGTGACCACCGATAATGTCGGCCGGCTGTTCGCCATTGTGCTTGACGATGAGATCATCTCGGCGCCGCGCATCAACGAACCGATCACCCAGGGGTCCGGCCAGATTTCCGGCCACTTCACCGTGGAAACGGCCAACGACCTCGCCGTGTTGCTGCGAGCCGGTGCGCTGCCCGCCAAGCTGTCGGTCGCCGAGGAGCGCACCGTCGGTCCGGGGCTTGGTGCCGACTCGATCGCCGCAGGCGAACGGGCCGCGATGATCGGTACCGTTGCCGTCGTCATCTTCATGCTGGCGGCCTACGGTCTGTTTGGCGTGTTCGCCAACGTTGCCCTGTTGGTCAACCTGATCCTGATCATGGCGATCATCACCATCCTGCAGGCGACGCTGACGCTACCCGGCATCGCCGGCATCGTGCTCACCATGGGCATGGCTGTCGACAGCAACGTGCTGATCTACGAGCGTATCCGCGAGGAGCAGAGGCTTGGCCGTTCGCCGGTCTCGGCCATCGACGCCGGTTTCCGCCGCGCCTTTGGCACCATTCTCGATGCCAACATCACCACACTGATAGCTGCCATCGTGCTGTTTCAGATGGGCTCCGGCCCGGTGAAGGGCTTCGCGGTGACCCATGTGATCGGCATCGTCACGACGATGTTCACGGCCATCACTTTCACCCGACTGGTGGTGGCGACCTGGGTCCGCTATCGGCGGCCGTCCGTCGTTCCGCTTTGATCCGGACCCTGAGGCTCCATCATGCGCCTGCTTCGCCTATTTCCCGACGACACCAAGATCCCCTTCATGAAGTGGAGGAAGTGGAGCTTCCTCTTTTCTGGCATCGCGTCGGTGCTCTGCTTCGTGGTGCTCTATACCCACGGCATGAACACTGGCATCGATTTCCAGGGCGGCACGCTCATGGAGGTCCAGACCAAATCCGGGCCGGCCGACCTTGAGGGCATCCGCAACCAACTCAACGGCCTCGGTCTTGGCGAAGTGCAAGTGCAATCCTTTGGCGCCGCTGACGATGTGCTGATCCGCATCGCCCGCCAGGAAGGCAACGACGAGGCCCAGGCCGCCGTCGTCAGCAGGGTGCAGGCCTTGCTGGGCGATAAAGTCGATTATCGTCGCACCGAAATGGTCGGTCCGCGCGTCTCCGGCGAGCTGGCTCAGAACGGCATTCTCGGCATCATCTCGGCGCTAGCCTTGATCATGATCTACGTCTGGTTCCGCTTCGAGTGGCAGTATTCGCTCGGCGCGGTGATCGCCACGTTGCATGACGTGGTGCTGACCATCGGCTTTTTTGCCGTCAGTCAGGTCGAGTTCAACCTGTCATCGATCGCCGCCATCCTGACCATCGTTGGTTATTCACTGAACGACACCGTCGTGGTCTACGACCGAATCCGCGAGATGCGGCGCAAGTATAAGCGCCTCAACCTGGTTGTTCTGCTCGATCTCGCCATCAACCAGACGCTCACCCGGACGACCAACACCGCCCTTACCACGCTGATCGCGCTCTCGGCGCTGGTCATCTTTGGTGGTGAAGTGATTCGTTCGTTCACGGCCTCGATGCTGTTCGGTGTGGTGATCGGCACCTATTCGTCGATCTTCATCGCGGCGCCCGTTCTGATCTTCCTCGACCCACAATTGGCCGGCGACAAATCGGCGAAAAAAGTTGAGGATGATAGCGACGAGGCCGCCGAACCGGCGTGAGTTCGGATGTGTCTCCGCCTTTGGAGCGCCGCCGATGAAGCTGTTTGGGCCACGAGGCCGCCCGCTCGAACGTCACGAACAGCACCTGCCTGAGCAGGTGCCTGTCGATGCCTACGGCAACGGTGGATTTCGCTTTGGCGGCATGTCGCATCGCGGATCGATCCTCATCTTGCCCTCGGGCGTCCATGGCTGGTCCGCCATTACGCCGATCGACATTACCCTCGACGGTCTCGCTCAAGTACTTGAAGAGGCCGCCGATATCGACATGCTGCTGGTGGGCACCGGCAATGATCTCGTGCCGATCAAGCGGGACATTTCCAACGCTTTGCGTGAACACGGCGTCAAGCACGAGGCGATGTCGACCGGCGCGGCTGTCCGCTTATTCAACGTCATGCTTGGCGAACGGCGTAAGTTCGCCGCAGCTCTGCTGGCGGTTGACTGATGGCATCCTTTCCCCACCTTGACGACGCCTATCGCTATTGCGAAGGCCTCGTGCGCGACCACGATCACGACCGCTGGCTGGCCGACGGACTGCTTCCCGAGCAGAAACGCCAGCATGCCCTTGCCATTCATGCCTTTTCCTACGAGGCGTCGCGCATTCGCGAGTCCATCCATGAGGCGATGCCGGGCGAGATTCGCCTGCAATGGTGGATCGATGCCATCGAGGGCGAAGCACGCGGTGATGTTGCCGGTCATCCTGTGGCCGCGGCATTGATCGATACCATTCGGCGCTTTTCGTTGCGCCGGTTGGGCTTCGTCAATCTCCTGGAGGCCCGTCGCTTCGATCTCTACGACGATGCCATGCCGACGCTCAACGACCTCGAAGGCTACGCTGGCGAAACGGCGTCGACGCTCTTTCTCGAAATTGCGCAGATACTGTGCGATGGGGCTGATCCGAAGGCGGCCGACGCAGCCGGTCATGCGGGTGTCGCCTACGCGTTGACCGGACTGATGCGGGCACTGCCGATCCATGCACGACGCAATCAGGTTTATCTGCCCGTCGATCTTCTGAAAGCCGCCGGACTCGAGCCGGATGACGTGCGTCAGGGTCGCAAGGCCGAAGAATTAACGGCAGTTCTTGCGGGTTTGAGAGATCAGGCCAGTGAGCATCACGACAAGGCGCTTGCAGCCCTCACGGGTATTGATCCTCGCGCCAAGCCAGCCTTCCTGCCGCTCGCCTTCGTCCGGCCCTATCTCAAAGCGCTCCGCAAGACGCCGCCTTACGGTCCAGTGGCCGAGATCGGGGCATGGCGAAAGCCGCTGCTGCTCTGGCGTTTCGGACGACGGCTTTAAAGCATCGGACTAAAAAGTGGAATCCGGTTTTCGGAAAATCCGATGCAACAACAAAGACCTAGATCGTCATCTTGCGTCCGTTCACCGTACACGACTCTTCATAATTTGGGTTTGGCTCGAGGTTTGTTTGGTGCGTTTCGGAGCCATGCGTCCGCAGCGCTTTTCGGGTCGTTGACGATCC
>JAGSYV010000044.1 GCA_018262505.1 Pseudomonadota bacterium | reverse complement strand
AATCCTGTCCCTCGGCTTCGACGACTTCCTTCGGCACGATCGACGAGAAGTTGATGGCGAGCACGTGCAGGAAGGTGGCGTCGGGACGGCCGAGCTTGAAGACGATCGTGTGGTCGTCCGGCGTCTCGATGCCGGCGAGTTGGTCGGCCTTGCCGCCGGAGACGTCGTCGAAGCCGACGATGGCGCCGAAGAAGCCGGCGCCTGGCCCCTGCGTCTTCGGATTGACGGCGCGAGAGATCGAATACTTGACGTCGGAGGCCACCACCTCACGACCGTTGGAGAACTTCACGCCCTGGCGTAGCTTGAAGGTATAGGTCAGGCCATCGGGCGAAACGATGAAGCTTTCGGCCAGTGACGGCACCAGATCGGCGGTGCCGGGGGTGTATTCCATCAGGCGGGAAAACAGGCTCTTGATCATCGACCAGTTCTGCCAATCGTAGCCAATGGCCGGGTCGAGAGTGGCGATATCGTCCTTGTAGGTAACGGTGATGGTGGCGCCCTTGACGGGCGTCTCCTCGGCCAGCGCAACGAATGGCGTCAACGCCATCAAGCCGGCCAACGCGGTTTTTTGCAGCCAATGTGTCATGCGGGTTCCCCTTTTTGTTGGAGCGGTTGTTGTTATCGTTGGCCGGGCTCGCTGGCCCGGCGTCATCGGGGCCATCGACGGCCCGAATTCTTTTTTCCCGAGCCCTAACGGGCCCGGATTCTGGGATCGATCAGCGGCGCCACGAGATCGGCGACCAAATTGCCGATCACGATGGCGAGCGAGGAGATCAGCGTGACGCCCATGATGATGGGGATGTCGACCTGCTGGATGGCCTGCCAGGCGAGTTGGCCGATGCCCGGCCAACCGTAGACCGCCTCCACCACCACCACGCCGCCCATGAACTGACCGATGTCGATGCCGATCATGGCGACGATCGGCAAGAGCGCGTTGGGCACGGCGTGGCGCAGCACGACGGAGTGCCCCGAGACACCCTTGGCGCGGGCGGTGCGGATATAATCCTGATTGAGCACGTCGATCATGGCCGAACGCACCATGCGAGCATACCAGCCGGCACCGAGCACGCCGAGCGTCAGCGCCGGCAGTACGACGTGGCGAACGGTGCCGAAGCCGGACATCGGGAACCAGTGCAGCGTCGCCGCGAAGACGTAGAGCAGCAGCAGCGCCACCACGAACTGCGGTGCCGACACCCCGATGAAGGAGACCGTCATCACCAGCCGGTCGACGAACCCGCCCCGGCCCAACGCGGCAATAGTGCCGAGCGTCAGACCGATCGCCACCTCGATGACGATGCCAGCGACCATCAGGATCAGCGTCGCCGGCAGGCGGGCGAGGATCAGCGTCATCACCCCGGTCTTCTGGGTGTAGGAGCGGCCAAAGTCGCCCTGGACGAGATTGCCACCGTCTGGGCGGTGGCGGAGCGGCCGGCGAGCTGTACCGCCGGGTCGGCCGGCAGCGCGTAGAGCAGCACGAAGGTGATGGCCGCGACGCCGAACAGGATCATCAACGCGCCGCCGAGCCGGCGCAGGATCAGCTCGATCATCTCACATCCTTCCGCGCTGGGTGGGGTCGAGGATGTCGCGCAACGCGTCGCCGACCAGATTGAACGACAGCGCCGTCAGCAGGATGGCGATGCCGGGGAAGACCACTAGCCAGGGCGCCGAGGTGAAGAAGCTCTGGCTTTCGAAGATGATGTTGCCCCAGGACGGCTCGGGCGGCTGCACGCCGACGCCGAGGAAGGAAAGCGTCGCTTCGAGCAGCACCGTGGTGGCGATGCCGAGCGTGCCCCAGACGATGGCCGTCGGCATCAAGTGCGGCAGGATGTGGCGGAAGATGATGCGACTGTGGCCCGCCCCCAACGAGCGTTCGGCGAGGATGAAGTCACGCTCTACCAAACCGCGCGTTTCGGTGTAGACGATGCGCGCCACCTGCACCCAGTTGACCATGGCGATCACCATGGCAACGATCCAGAGGCTGGGGTGGAACAGCGCCGCCAACACGATGGCGAGCAACAATGCCGGGAAAGCCATCATCAGGTCGGTAAGGCGCATCAGCGCGTTGCCCATGGGGCCGCGCAGGTAGCCGGCCAGCATGCCGACGCCAAGGCCGATGGCGACGGCGGTGCCGTTGGCGACGACGCCGATGATCAGCGAGGTGCGGGCACCGAATAGCAGGCGGGTCAGCAGGTCGCGGCCCAGCGTGTCGGTACCGAGCAGGAAGGCGGCATTGGGGCCGATCGGCGCGCCCTCGAGCGTGAGGCCGTCGAACAACTGGTCATCGGGAGCGTAGGGCGCGATCAGTGGCGCCACCACCGCGCCGATCACCACAAGGAGCACCACAACAAGGCCGAAGACGGCTGTGGGGCGGCGCAGGAATTCGCGGGCGATGCGCATCAGCCAGCCTCCGACAGGGGAATGACGCCGGCCAGCATTTCGGCGGCAGTCTGTTCGATGGTGATGCGGCGTTTCATGGCTGCTCGGCGCAAAACGGCGTAGGCGGCCTCTTCGTCGCAGCGCACGGCCATCTCGATGGCGCGAACGGCGGCATGCACCAGAGGCCGCATGCGAAGCCGCTCCTCGAGGCGTTCCATGCGGACAGCCACCTCGGTAGCACGCGTATGGGCGGTGACGGCAAGCACCAGTGCCGGGTAAACCGCCGCCGGCACCACCGGTTTGGGCAGGATCGCGAGCGCGCCCTCCGAGATCGCCCAGGCCACGCGCCCCGGCGCTTCCGACTGCAGCAGCGCCACCAGTGGGACTGGTGCCGGCTCACCCGACCAGGGCAGCAGCCCCGACCAGCCCTGATCGGCGTCGACCAGCACGATGTCGGCCGGCGTCGCCTCAAGGTCGAGCGGCGCCCACTGCACATGAGCGTCGAGACCAAGCAGCCCGAGCTGACGGACGAGACGCTGCGTGTTCTCGTCGGGACGGTGGAGGATGACGGTCCGGCGGCCGACGAGATCGGGGATCGCCGTCATGACACCACCCTCAGGCTGGAACGGCCGCCATCACGTGACGCTGTCATGTAGGGATCGGCGGCGATGGCGGGGCGGCTGGCGATGATGTCGAAGTCGCCGTCGTCGCGGATGCGGCCGAGGTGGAACGGCAAGGCGGCATGATTGGTGCGCGGATCGATGCGCATCGGGCCGTGCGGCGTTTCGAACAGGCTGGCGTGGATCGCCGAGCGCACCGCTGCCGGCTCGTCGGAACCGGCAGAGCGGACCGCGTCCATCAGCATGTGGACGGCAACATAGGCACCCTCGACGAAGGAAGAGAGCCGGCGGCCTGGTCCGAACGCGGCGGCGGCACGGGCGCGGAAGCGCTCGTTCTCTGGCGTTGCCAGCGTGCCGAAGTAGCTTGCCACCGACAGGTGACCGGTGGAGAGACCAAGGCCGATCTCACCGATCTCCGCCTCGGTGAGATCGCAGCTGACCACCGGCCGCACCTCCGGCCGGAAAGCGGGGTCGGCATCGCCGAGCGCCTTGTAGGCGCGCAGGAAGGCATGGCTCGATGGGCCGATCAGGTTGTTGAGGATGAAGTCGGGCCGGCGGCTCTGGATATCGGCGATCAGCCGCTCGACGTCTGTTTCCTCGATAGGCAGATAGCGCTCGCCCACCACCTCGCCGCCGGCGTCGCGCAGAAGGTCGCGGGCGATGCGGTTCATTTCCCAGCCCCAAACGTAGTTGGCGCCAAGAAGAAAGACCCGCCGTCCCTGGCGCGGCAGCAGATGCTCGAACAGCGGCATCAGGTGTTGGTTGGGACAGGTGCCGGTGTAGATGACGTTCTCGTTGGCCTCGAAGCCCTCATAGGGGCAAATGTACCAGAGCAGACCGTCATGCTTCTCGATAAGCGGGATGACTTCCTTGCGGGCGAGCGAGGTGATGGTGCCGATGATATGCCGGCAGCCCGCATCGCGCAGCATGGCACGCGCCTGCTCCAGATAGGCGCGCGGTTCTCCCTCCGGGTCGGTGTAGACGGGCTCGAAGGAGATCGCGCCACCGGACTTTTGAGCCGCCTCGTCAAAGGCGAGGGCCGCCCCGTCGCGACAATCGCGCCCTATGGCAGCATAGGGACCGGTGCAGGAAAACAGAATCCCGACCTTGACGGTGTCGACCATCGCAAAACCCTCAATACAGCGGACAAAATGCAAAAAACCCCACGACGCAGTCCGGATCGATCGCGTGATCTCCGGAAGGTCATGGGGCCATGCTGCCCGTCGCTCTGGAAGAGCCATGTCATGAACGGCCGATCCATCGGCAGCTCACTTATTAGGCGTGAATGTTATCTGAGCTTTTTTGTCTCTGTCAAGGCGGACAAGACAGCAGGCCGTCGCCGATATGAACGTCAGCGCCACTTTTTTCGTCATGAATGCGCCGAGCCACTCGCCCGGTTTCTGATATCAGCATTGACTGGATCCAGGAGACCGCAACCGGCAGCCACCCCGCGGGCCAATCGAATCTGAAAGATCGCTACCCGCTTTAGGTCGCTTCGCTTCGATGCGGTGATGAACCCGCTACAATATCAGGGCGTCGAGGAGGCTGCCTCGATAAGGCGCGGAGAAACTTGGATTCGGTGGGGGAACAAATTAAACTTCGCGACCGCTTTGCCGTCATTTGAAGCATGCATCGGTTTGCGAAGTCCGTGTAGTCATCGCGCCGTTGGCGCTGATGGCGGAGAAGGAGGGTCTACGGAAGCCGAGACCCTTCAATGACTTCCATCGTCTCTTTGGTCAAAACGGCCTCGCTGATGGACAACGCTTTTTCGGCGGACTGTCTACCCAGATCGGCGGTGCGGCATGAGCGATTTTGCCGATCTGATCAACGAAGTTGCCCTCGCTCTCTGCGGCAAGCCGAACACGCGGCTTTCCAAGGCCGGCGAGTTGCGCTTTGGCACCAACGGATCTTTGTCGGTCAAGATCGATGGTCCGGAGAAGGGAACCTTCTACGATCATGAGGAAGGTGTTGGCGGCGGGGTTCTCGACCTCGTGGTCAAGAAGCGCGGCGGCGACAAGCGCACTGCCCGCGAATGGCTCGATCGGACCTTCGGCCTCGATCCCCTGCCGCCCCAGATGGCGACGAACCGTCGCGAGGTGGCCCATTACGCCTATGTCGACGAGGCCGGCGAGGTTCTTTCCGAGGTTGTCCGTTTCGAGCCGAAAGACTTCCGCCAGCGGCGGCCGGACGGTGCCGGCGGTTGGGACTGGAAGGTCAAGGGTGTTCGGCAGGTGCCCTATCGCCTGCCCGAAATGCTGGATGCCCTCGACAGCGGCCGGACGGTGTTCATCGTCGAAGGCGAGAAGGACGTTGACCGCCTGAAGGCGCTCGGCATCACCGCGACATGCAACGCTGGCGGCGCCGGCAAGTGGAAAGCCGAATTCGGCGACTTCTTCCGCCATGCGTCGGTGGTGATCATCCCCGACAATGACGACGCCGGCCATGACCACGCCGAGCTTGTCGCTAACTCGCTCGAAGGTAGGGCCGACGACATCCGCGTTCTCGACCTGCCCGACCTGCCCCGCAAGGGCGATGTGTCAGACTGGCTCGACAAGGGCGGAACCGCCGAGGCCCTTCACCGCCTCGCCGACCTCGCGCCGCGTTGGCGGGCGAACGTCAAAACGCGCCTGCCCTTCGTCTGGTACGGCGACGAAGACAACGAGCCGCCGCTGTCGTGGCTGGTCAAGGGCGCCCTGGTCAACGGCGGTCTGTCGTCGATCTTCGGCGGCCCCGGCACGTCCAAGACCTTCCTTGCGCTCGACCTCGCCCTCTGTGTCGCCCACGGCCGCGAGTGGTTCGGCCGTCGCGTTACCATGGGCGGCGTCGTCTATGTTACCGGCGAGGGTAGCTCCGGCCTACGCCAGCGCATGAAGGCTTGGAGGCGGGAAAATGCCGGCGCGGCTCACGTGCCCTTCGTCATGGTGCCGACGTCGGTCAATCTCTTCGACGACGACACGGGCGCCGATGCCCTCATTTCAGACGTCAAGGCTCACACCTTGGCGATGGAAACACCCGTTCGCCTGATCGTCCTCGACACCTTGAGCCGTATGATCGGCTCCGGCGACGAAGACAAGGCGCGGGATATCAACGTCGTGGTTCAGAGGGCCGAAAGGCTCCAGCGGGAGACCGGCGCGCATGTGCTGATAGTCCACCACAGCGGCAAAGACCGGGATCGCGGCATGCGCGGTTCCAATGCGCTCCTCGGTGCCGTTGATGCGGCAATCGAGGTGACAAAACATGACACTGGCTTGTGCGAAGCCAGCTTCGCCAAGGTCAAAGACGGGGGCGACCTCGACGCCCTTCGGTATCGGCTCTCGAAATCGGTTCTCGGCGTGGACGAGGACGGCGAGGAGATCTCCTCGTGCGTCGTCTGCCCTGCGGATGCGAGCGAAGGCGCGACGAAGGAGAGCGGCCCCAGGTTGACCAATGCGGAGACGATCGGCCTGCGCGCGCTGACGGAAGCAATGGCGGAGGTGGGACAGCAAGGCGTGACAAACCGGGCGCCCCCCGATGTCACGCCTGTCACGGTCGAGACATGGCGCGAGTACGCCTACCGGCTCGGCATGGTGGACAACGACGCGAAGGCAGACGCCAAACGACAGGCCTTCTATCGCGTCCGTCAGAAGCTGCAAGTGCTTGGGATCATTGGAGTTGATGGAGAGTGGGCATGGCTTGCCAAGAAGAACAGTTGAGCGTGACAGGGCGTGACATGTCACGCTTTGTCACAATGTCACGGGGCAGCGTGACAGGGGGTAGCCCCCTTAAGGGGGGCGTACCCCTCTGTCACTCCCTGATTGCCCCGGCATCGGAGGTGTTCGATGGCTGAGTGGCCCTATTCGACCGCCGCATGGCAGCGGCTCCGGGCGGCCAAGCTGGCAGAGTCGCCGCTGTGCGAGCCCTGCGACCGCCTCGGCCGTCTGACCCCGGCCCAGCACGTCGACCACATCCGTTCCATTGCGTCGGGCGGCGATGCCTTCCCGGCCCTCGACGGTCTCATGGCGATGTGCCCGGCCTGCCACTCGGTGAAGACGGCGGCGGTCGACCGGAAGGGCGGCAGCGGCATTCGCTTCAAGGGCGTCGGTCTCGACGGTCTGCCGATCGACCCCGACCATCCCTTCATGGCCGAGGGGTATACCCCCTCCGATCCCTAGAAGCTTGGGACCTCGGACCGTTATGGGACCTGCGAATAGAGTTAGTTGAAACAGTGAGTTAGGCGAGAAAGGCGAGGCCAAACATGGGGTTGCGTGGACCGGGAGCGAAGGCAATCAGGCGTCCCGCTGGCGTCATCAGCGACGATCAACGGAGCTTCTTTGCGCCTGTCGTCGTCAAGGCGGCGGCACCGGCATGGGAAGCCCCAGGCCTCAACCGTGCCGAGCGTGTCGTCGCCTTCCTCGAAAGCCTCGAGGTGACTGCCGGCCGCCTCGCCGGACAGGCTTTCCGCGTCCGCGATTGGCAGCGGGATATCATCGAAGCCATTTACCGCGAGGACGACGAGGGCAAGCGGCCTGTCCGGACGGCTGTCCTTACCTTCGGCCGCAAGAACGGCAAGACGGGTCTCGCCGCCGGCCTCGCTCTCTGCCACCTAGCCGGCCCGGAAGCCGAACGGCGAGGCGAGGTCTACTCGGCGGCCAACGACAAGGAACAGGCCGGCAAGACCTTTGCCGAGATGGTCGCAATGGTTGAGGTCCATCCGATCCTCGCCCATCGCATCAACGTTAAGCGGTTCGGCAAGGAACTGGAGGACATGGAGACCAGCTCCATCTTCAAGGCCCTCAGTGCCGATGTTGCCGGCAAGCACGGCTTGTCGCCCTCCTGCGTCATCTACGACGAGCTTGGACAGGCGGCCAATCGCGAGCTTTACGACACCCTCGACACGGCCATGGGCGCCCGCGACAATCCGCTGCTGATGGTGATCTCGACCCAGGCGGCGACCGACATCGCCCCCATGAGCCAACTCGTCGACTATGGCCGGCGCGTCAATGATGGGGTGATCGACGATCCGAGCTTCTTCCTCGCCGAGTACTCAGCGCCGATCGACGCCGACCCTTGGGTTGAGGAGACGTGGAAGCTCGCCAATCCGGCCCTCGGCGACTTCCTCAGCCTCGGCGAGGTGAAGCGACAGGCCGAACAGGCGCGACGCATGCCGGCCAAGGAACCAGCCTTCCGCAACCTGATCCTCAACCAGCGCGTCGCCTCGGAACGGACCTTCCTCGGCATCGGCGAATGGAAAGCCTGCAATTCGGCTGTCGACCTCGAACGCCTGAAGGGGCGGAAGTGCTTCGCCGGCCTCGACCTATCGGCCGTGCGCGACCTCACAGCGCTTGTTCTGGTGTTCCCCGATGATGATGGCGCTTTTGATGTGGTGCCGTTCTTCTGGCTTCCGAACGACGGCTTGCTCGATCGCGAGGAGGATGACCGCGTGCCCTACATGGCTTGGCGGCAGTCGGGCTTCCTGCTGACTACGCCGGGCATCTCCATCCAGCCGGACTTCATTGCCGCCCACGTCGCCCGCATGGGCGAGATCTACGATCTGCGCATGGTTGGCTTCGACCGCTGGCGCATCGAAGAATTCCAACGCGCCCTTGCCGATACCGGCGCCGATATCCCCATGCATCCGGTCGGTCAGGGCTACAAGGATATGGCGCCGGCCGTCGACCTGCTCGAACGCCTGGTTGCCGAACGCCGGCTTCGGCACGGCGGCCACCCAGTTCTAACCTGGTGCGCGACGAACACTGTCGCCACACCCGATCCGGCTGGTAATCGCAAGCTCGACAAGATGCGCAGCCGGGGACGTATCGACGGCATGGTTGCGCTGGCAATGGCGCTGATTACTGCCGCGAAGTTTGGCGGCGAGGAGGAGTGGGTACCTATGATGGAGGTGGTTTGATTATCCCGCCCAGTAATTTCCTCATGTATTCCTTTGCTGCAGGATATAGTTTATATCGCGCATTGTTTATGAAATATTTTATCGACGATGCTTTTAAAAAAGGGAGTTTAACAGTGTCCGATCTTTGTAGATATCTTCGCGACGACGAGGAGAATTTATTTCTAACTTCAGACTTTAAGTTGTCGGCTATTTTTAGATTTTCCCGGATTACCATCCGTGAAAGCTCACTAAAAATCGGTATGGTATTATTTTTATCCTTCAGGACATGCCTGTAAGCATCGTAGTATTCAAGGATTACATCCGTAAAATCTCTTCCGAATAAAAACCCCGCTTCCCAGTAAATTTCGTGTAGTCTCTTAACTACAAATGACAAGGAATCTTTATTTTCAAAATCAACTTCATCAATCAACGTGATAACGTCACGATAAAGCTTATACCTCCTATCAAATAAATCGAATACGAATTTATCCCTTGATGTTTTCCACTGGAAAAAAGCAATAACTGCCACAAAGGCCGCGGGGGCAAAGGAGAGTAAGCTTAGGGCAAAAGATGTGCTGCCCGATGAAAAATTTATTGTAAATAGTGAGTTAGTGTTCATTTTTTCAATCTCACTCCGGGACCCCCACCATTCTCCGCAATGAACTCCACGCCAGCGGCTTCAAGTGCCGTTTGTATGGCTTCAACAGTACGCAGCTTCAGTTCCTCACCAGCTTCAAGCCGCGAGACCGTATTAGTTGAAACCTTAGCGCGTTCTGCTAGCTCGCGCACACTCATCCCTAGGCCCGCACGAGCCATCTTGCATTGTTCGGGCTTCAACATACTCTCCATGCGAAATCGCATTGACGTTGCGATTTTATGGACGTAAGAATCGCAACGCTGTTTCGATTTCACATAACACACGGAGTGCGCGATGAACATGCATTTGCGTGAGGAGCGGAGCTATGCCCGCGAGTTCGTCGAGGTGCCCGGCGGCTTCCGGCGTACCGTCGAGGATGCCATTGAAGGCTTAATCGCCGTCCTCGACCAACTGGACGCCGATCCGGACCTTGAGGACGACGGCCGCCAGCTACCGCAACTCGCCGTACAGGAGGCCTGAAGATGGAGCTTGCCTCGCTCTCTCGCCGCTCTTTCATTGGCAAACTGGCCGGAGCTGCAACTATCGCCGCCACGCCGCTGGTTGCCCTACCTGTTGCCAACACCCAGACCGTAGAAGCCAAAGTCGGCGTAACAGCCCTCTCACGCTTCGATCGCCTCAACGCCCTGTTTGCCGATCTACGGCAACTGGTCACCACCGAGTTTCCCGAGTTCAACGTTTGGGGCGAGATCCTTCCTGATCATCTACCGTCGAAGAGTGGCTCCATCCATATGGCGTTTTTCGCCACCTGCCCTCCACCTCCCGAGCCAACAGGCATCGAATTCGGCGGCCCCGGAATCTACGAAATCAGCCTCAACGCATGGCGCGACACGGACAGGCGCGTCCAACGTCTGGAGAGGGCTCCCAAAGGCCACCGGTATGCCGGCCAGTTTCGGTTTCGCTTCCCGCACGCACCAGCTCATTCCGGTTGGAAGTACGCGCCAGAGAGTGAGTTCCGGCTTATCCGGCCTACTGATATGGCAAAGTGAAGTTGGAAGTTCGGCAAAACGCAGAACTTCTTGACTTCGGCGTTTTGCCGAACTATGGTTCATTCATGAACGCCAAGTCGCTACCCAAGTTTACCCGAGACGACGTCTCCGCCGCATCTGGTCTCCAGCAGACACAGATAGAAAACCTCGTTCGCCTTGGCCTCGCACCGTTGTCAGAGAGCAAGGGTAGAGGATCAGCAAGACAATATGGCTCGGATGGCCTCGCTCAATTTGCGGTAATCGGGGCTTTTTTTGGTGCGGGAATTGAGGTTGTCCCAGCAGCACGCCTTGCAGTGGCACTCCGCCGAGACGTTTTCGATCATCTCGGACATCTCCACGACAACCTCGACGACATTTTCCTACGCGCCGATGGCGTCAATTCATGGGTCAGAGAAGTTCCCTACGATGAAGAGCGCGGATGCCACGATCGCTATGGAATGTTCGAAGCAATACGAAAACATAACTCCGGTGCTTCATACAACACAGGTAGGTCAGGTGACGCGATCATAGAAATTATAGATCGCACCTACGTATTCACAGGAAACAATACGGGAATGACGCTTCTCAGCCCCTTCGGGGGGAAGTCCTACGACGTTGCAGCTGAATTTCGGCTTGTCGGTTGGGAACGGGGATCAAGCGACGTTTGCATCATTCCCCTCCACGAAGAACTGCCATCAACCGATCCGTGGGAAACCAAGGAAGCCGAATGGCGTCAACGTGGCCAGGAACTTGAAGCGGAGTACCACGCCGCCCGCGACAATGCCGTGAGCGCAATCCGCCTCAATGTTTCCTGCGCGATTAGGCGAGGCTTTGAAGCTGTTTTCCAAAGAAGAATTTCAAATTCATCCGAGATTGCCGGCTAACTGCCGGTGATGGCCCGTCGTGAGACGCGCCCGGCCCATAGAAGGATCCTTTACATGCTCAAGCTTCACGAACTGAAAGAAACCCGCGCTGCCAAGGTTGGAGAGATGCGCAAGCTGATCAACGACGCCGAGACCGCCGGCCGCGACCTCAACGAGGCCGAGGCCAAGCGCTTCGGCGAGATCAAGGCCGAGGTCGGCCAGATCGAGGAACGCATCGCCCGCGTCGAAGCCATCGACGAGATGGAGCGCCGGGCCGATGCCGAGCCGGTCGGCGGCCGGGAGATGGAGCGCGAGTTGCGCTCCTATTCGCTGTCGAACGCCATCAGCGGCGCCCTGTCCGGCCGTCTGACCGGACGCGAGGCAGAAATCAGCGAGGAGCTTTCGCGCGGCCGTGAAGCCCGCTCCGGCTTTGCCAATGGCATCCGCTTCTCGGTTCCCTCGGAAATCATCCTCGGCGGCGAGACCCGCGACGGTCAGTTGGTCGGTACCCCGGCCGCCGGCGGCTATCTGGTGCCGACCACGCTTGGCGCGCTCGCCGGCCGCATCAATCGCCCGGCCCTGAAGGTCGAGGGCTTGGGCGCGACGGTTATGCGCGGTCTCTCTGGAGATCTCGAATTGCCGAACATGCTGGCATCCGGAGCGGCGCACTGGATCGGCGAGAACGAAAACACCACCCGTTCGGCCGTGAGCTTCGACAAGGTCGGCATGTCGCCGAAGACGGTCTCCGGCGAGTATCGCATGAGCCGCCGTCTGACGCTTCAGAGCGGCACGGCCGTTGAAAACATCCTGCGGGGCGACATCGGCCAGTTGCTCGCCCAGGCGCTCGACCTCGCGGCCATTGCCGGCACCGGCGCTGCCAATCAGCCGCTCGGTTTGCTCAAGACCGCCGGCATCGGTGCAGTGGTGGCTTCAGCCGATCTCAGCGACACGGCGGCCGATTTGATCGCCGCTCTGGAACTGGACGACATCACCGGCACCGGCGCTTTCCTCACCAACCCGACCGTCATGAAGAAGGTGCGCAAGCTGAAGGACGCGGACGGCCACACAATGCCGGTCGCCGAGATCTTCCACGACACCCGCGTCGAGACCACAACGCAGGTCCCGAACACCCTCGGCGCCGGCAACGACAAGTCGGCGCTGATCTACGGTCTTTGGAGTGAGTTGATCGTTGGCTACTGGTCGGCCGTCGACATCCTCTTGAATCCCTACCATCCGGACGTCGCCAGCAATGGTGGCGTTCTCCTGCACGCCTTCCTCGACGCCGACGTTGTCGTCCGGCACCCGGAAGCCTTCGCCAACGCGGAGGTGTGATGACGATGGCGGCAGAAACCGAACATAGGGCGGCGGTCCTCGAAATCCGTGCCAAGGGTCGGCGCCTTGAAGGCTATGCCGCCACCTTCGGCACCGAGACCCGCATCGCCGAGCGCTTCACGGAAGTGATTGCGCCCGGCGCCTTTGCTTCTTCTCTCAAGACCGGCGGCGATATCCTCGCCTTGGTCGACCACGACGCCGGCCGTGTCCTCGCCCGCACCCGGTCGGGCACGCTTCGCCTGTCCGAGGATACGCGAGGACTGGCGTTCAGCCTCGACGTTCCCGACACCACGGCCGGCCGTGATGTGCTGGCACTCGCCGAGCGTGGAGACCTCGGCGGCATGTCCTTCGGCTTCTCGGTTCGCCAGGGCGGCGAACACTGGCAGGGCGACCGCCGCGAGCTGCGCGCCCTCGACCTGTTCGAGATCTCCATCGTCTCGGCTTTCCCTGCCTATCCCGAGACCTCGATCGCCGCTCGCTCTCGTCAGGGTGCGGCCCCACGCCTGTCGATCGCCCGCCGTTACCTCGATCTCATGGAGGCCACCCGATGAGCTTCCTTTCCCGCTTCCTCGGCCGTGAACAGCGCGCCGTCCAGTCGGATGATGCCTATCTCGGCGAGTTCTTCGGTCTGAGGGGAGCGCCTGGTTATGGCGTCTCTCCGACCGAGGTTGAAAGCAACCTTGCTGTTGCCGCCCGTTGCATCTCGCTCCGCTCGGAAACGCTGGCCTCTGTCGGCCTGTTCCTGTTCCGCCGCACTGAGGACGGCGGCCGGGCGCGTGCCGACGACAATTCGCTCTATGGTGTGCTGCACGACATAGCCAACCCGCGCATGTCGGCTTTCGAGCTTCGCGAGTTTCTGATCCGCCAGCTCGACACCTTCGGCAACGCCTTCGCCCGTATCGAGCGCAACGCGCGCGGCCAGGTGGTCGCCCTCTGGCCGGAGCCATGCGGCAACGTCGGCGTCGAGAAGCTCGCTTCCGGTCGCATCCGCTATCGCATCACCGATGCCCACGGCGGTTCGGCCGTGCTGCTCGACGACGAGGTCTTGCATGTTCGCGGCGCCAGCCGGGACGGTTTGATCGGCCTGTCACCGATCCAGATTGCCCGCGGCGCCTTCGGCCTCGCCCTGGAACAGAAGCGGACGGCCGATAGCCTGATGGAGAATGCCCTTCGCCCCTCCGGCCTGATCAGCTTCCCCGACAAGCTCGGCAGAGAAAGCCGTGAAGTGATGCGGGATGCGGTGAAGGCGAACCATGCAGGCGCCGGCAATGCCGGTAAGTTCATGATCCTCGACGGCGGAGCCAAGTTCGACTCCATCACCTTCACACCGGCCGATGCCGAATTCCTGGAGACCCGCAAGCTCTCCGCTCTCGACGTCGCCCGCGTCTATGGTTGCCCGCCGACCACGGTTGGCATCACCGACAACGCCACCTATTCCAATGTCGAAGGCGAAAGCACCGCCCTGGTGCGCAACGCCCTCGGCCCGCTCGCTGCCCGCATCGAACAGGCCATGACCCGTTGCCTGCTCACCGAGGCAGGCCGGCGGACGCTCTACATCGAACACGACCTGTCGGCGCTTCTGAGGGGCGACGTGCAGGCCCGCTTTGAGGCCTACCGCATCGGTCGCGAGATCGGCGCCCTATCGCCGAACGACGTTCGCCGTCGCGAGAACGAGCCGCCGATCGTCGGCGGCGACACCTATCACCAACCCGCCAATTGGGTGCCCCTTGGCACCGTGGCCCAGAACGGAGGGGCCAACTGATGTCAAGGCGCTCGACCCCTTGTACGCAAGCCGACCTGACCCGCCTCATCAAGGCGGCGTTGGCGGCCGGCGTCAGTGTCGAGCGCTTGGCTGGCGTGAAGCTGACTCGTGATGGTGCCGTGCTGCTCTTTGGTGAGCAGAGGCCGTTGCAGTCAGAGGGAAGTGAAAATGAATGGGATGAGGTGCTGACGAGATGAACCGCAAGCGTCTTCCCAAGTATGTGTCGGAGTTCACCGATCGGCACGGAAAGGTCAGGGTTCGGTTTCGCCGGAAAGGTCAGGAGAGCCACTACTTCCAGTCGGTCCCCTGGACGCCTGAATTCATGCAGGAATATCAGGCTTGCCTAGACCGTGAGGCAGCGCCTGCCATCCAGCCCGGTATCAACAGGACCAAGGCAGGCACCTTCAATGCCCTGATTGCCTCTTATTATGGCTCGCCTGAGTTCAAGGGGCTGCGGCCGAGCACCCAGACCACCTATCGCGGCATAATCGAGCGCTTCCGGGAGAAGCATGGCGACAAACGAGTGGCGGCGATTGAGCGTAAGCACGTCAAAGCCATCATCGGCGGCATGCATGAGACGCCGGCCGCCGCCAACAATCTGCTTGATCGCCTCAAGGCGCTGATGACGCTGGCAATCGATCTCGGCATGCGCAAAGACGACCCAACGCTCCGTATGCGCGGTTATGGCCGAACGGGCGAGGGCTTCCATACCTGGACCGAGGAGGAAATCGCAGCCTTTGAGGTGCGGCACCCGCTCGGAAGCAAGGCGCGGCTCGCTCTCGCTCTCATGCTTTATACCGGGCAGCGTCGTTCCGACGCGGTGACTATGGGATGGCAACACGTCGCCGGCTCCCGAATCACTGTGAAGCAACAGAAGACCGACGCTCGCCTAGAAATCCCCATGCATCCCACGCTCGTTGCCGTCATGGCGGCTACGCCGCGCGACAACATGACTTTCCTTTCCACGGCCTACGGCAAGCCTTTCACCGCCGCCGGCTTCGGAAATTGGTTCCGGGATCGCTGCAACGAGGCGGGCTTGGTTCAGTGCTCCGCTCACGGTCTCCGGAAAGCTGCGGCGCGACGACTCGCCGAAGCGGGCTGCACCAACCAGCAAATCAAGGCAATTACCGGCCACAAGACTGACAGGGAGGTCTCGCGATACACCGCCGCCGCTGATCAAGTCCGCCTCGCGGAACAAGCCATGGCTGCGACCTACGGAATGGAAGCGGAACAGAATCTGGCTAACCAAACTGAGAGGTTAGACAATTCCGTCTCTAACTCATTGAAAAATAAGGGGGCGTAAATGAAAGTGGCGGAGAAGGAGGGATTCGAACCCTCGATAGGGTTGCCCCTATACACGCGTTCCAGGCGTGCGCCTTAAACCACTCGGCCACCTCTCCACACGGCCGAAACCCGGCTCGTGGCGGCGCACTATAGCGATGTTCGTTCGGAGCGCAAGAGGGTGATGCGGCTCATGGGAAAAGTCAGCCAAATAAGAGCTGGGTTTTCTGCCAACTCGTTGTTTTCATGAGGCCACTCGGGTCGAAAAAGCCCACTTAATGCATAGCGAAGAGCCTTATGGGGCGATCGGTGGCGGTGTCACCAGGAACTCAGGCCCGAAGCTTGGAAGCCGGTGGGTGTTCGCCGTCGATAGCCTGGCGCACGCCGTCGATGCGACGCATCAGCTCTCCGTCGATGCGGGTCTGCAGGGCGTTGAGCACGGTCTCGGCGACCGCGCGGCGATCGGCCTTGCGCTCGGCCAGCGCCGGATCGCGCAACGGCCAGCGCAAGGTCGCGTATTCGGCGAGACGAGCGCAGTCGGGCTCAGTCCAGGTGACGGTGGCGAGGTCAACGACGATGTGTGGCCGGAGCCCACCCGGCAAGGCGAATATGGTCCACGACTTCGGCTCAAGGCCATCGGTGGGGATGGCGCGCTGATTGAGCGCCTGCGCGGCTTCCGGCAGCAGGGCAGCGGCCGGTCGGCTGCCGGCGCTGAAGGCGCGGATGCGCGTATCGCCGCACTGGTTGAGCAACGCCTCGGCCATCAGGCTGGTCGCGCTATTGGTTTCGCAAAGAAACAGCACATCGACGGTCTGCATCCTGAACAAGCTCCTGATGCTCGGAGGTGTCGCCAACGCCATTGTTCGTCTCTCTTCGCCACACCGGGAAAGCACCGCGCGCCTCTGGCTCGCGACGATCCCAAACTCCTCTGCGCCGCGTCGATGGAGTCTCCATGACGTTTGCGAGACAGGCCGATGACGCGCCTCTCGCAAAACTCAAATGCATAAAGCGCGCCATCAACTCGCTTCTTTCAGATGAATGATGTAGACAAAAGTCTAAGTCATTCATCTTTAAAGCAGAATCGACGTGCCGCCAGTCGGTCGATGGCGAGGTATAGCCTGTGGGGCGTGTCTTCAAGCCCGCCGAAGGGCGTAGCGTATCTGTTGCGGCGGTCGGCCTGGCGCCGGTGTTCGCGGTCTATCGCTACCACTCTTGATGGCTTTCTGGGCAGCGTGCAGCCAGATATGCGGTCAGGAGACCGGCGGTTCCGAAGCGGTGGCCATGGTTCCTATCGTCGTCGTCGCGGCGGCATTTTCCACAGCGGCATACTCGGCGAGGGCAGCGAGAGCCTCGGCGAAAACGGCGGCGAAGACGAGACTAACGAGAAATTTCCGGACGAACATGTTCTGGGCTTCCAGGAGCGCCGGACAATCCGACGATGATGGCATTAGGCCCTGGGAAGCCGTCGGCATTGAGGAGGAAAGGGGGCGGAAGCCGGTCGCGGGCGAGGTGTTGTCGAGGCAACGCAAAAAGGCGGCACCGACACGAGTCGGGCCGCCAATTTTGGCAGGCAAGTGAAGAAAGGTCAGAGCTGCCGTTCGACCAGCATCTTCTTGATCTCGGCGATCGCCTTCGCCGGATTGAGGCCCTTCGGGCAGGTCTGGGTGCAGTTCATGATGGTGTGGCAGCGATAGAGGCGGAAGGGGTCCTCGAGATTGTCGAGCCGCTCGCCGGTCGCCTCATCGCGGCTGTCGATCAGCCAACGGTAGGCCTGCAGCAGGATGGCCGGGCCGAGATAGCGGTCGCCATTCCACCAGTAGCTCGGGCATGAGGTGGAGCAGCAGGCGCAGAGAATGCACTCATAGAGGCCATCGAGCTTCTGCCGGTCGTCGTGGCCCTGCAGCCATTCGGTCTCCGGCGTCGGCGATGACGTATGCAGCCAAGGTTCGATCGACTTGTGCTGGGCATAGAAGTGGGTGAGGTCGGGCACAAGGTCCTTCACCACGTCCATGTGCGGCAGCGGGTAGACTTTGATCGGCCCGGAAATCTCTTCCATGCCTTTGGTGCAGGCCAGCGTGTTCATGCCGTCGATGTTCATGGCGCAGGAGCCACAGATGCCCTCGCGGCAGGAGCGGCGCAGCGCCAGCGTCGGATCGACCTTGTTCTTGATCCAGAGCAGCGCGTCGAGCACCATCGGCCCGCAATCGTCGAGATCGACGAAGAAGGTGTCGAGCCGCGGGTTACGCCCGTCCTCCGGGTCCCAGCGATAGATGCGGAGCTCGCGAACATGCGTCGCCCCTTCCGGCTTCGGCCAGACCTTGCCAGCCTTGATCTTCGAGTTCTTCGGCAGAGTCAGCTGAACCATGAGATCATCCTGTTCTTTAGTGGCTGGCGGCGCGTTCGGCCCGCATCCAATCTTCATAGAGGTCTTTAAGCTTCAAATAGGTTTTGTTCGATGGATCCCGACGGAGCAAAAAAGGTTTGGGCGGCTTGTCGTCGCCTACCAGATACTTTCCCGACAGCTCGTTTCTCGATGGAAATGAAATATTCATCCGGTAAGAAAACCAGTCTCTCGAATGTGCGCTAAGTTCCAGTGAGCCAGGGGCGGAGACTTTGTACCGGCCGACGATCCCCATGGCGTCTACTGGAAAAACTTTAAGGTAGTAGTAGATTTCACCGTCAAAGCACATTGTCGACCCAACCTGCGTTTTTTCAGTGGGGTTTCCTGTCTCGACATTTGGCAACTTCACCCAGTGCATATCGGTCCAGCATCCCACCAGATCGGTTTTATTGCCGGGGCTGATCGGAGTGCCGCTAATTTCTGCGGGAGCATGGGCAACGGATGCGGCTTGGCACATCGCGACATAGCCGGCAGTAGTCATTGCCGTCGCTAGTACGCACACCGTCCCGACCCCTCCCTTTGTCAGCGGCATTTTCAACTTCCGAGATTTCGTTGGCTCACTTATCCTTCGACAGGAACTCTACCTTGACGTATCCGCTACAACTAACAGCAAGGCCGCCGTAAACATCGACCTCGGCGACATCTCTTTGCCGCCCGACAACTCGCACCTTTGCGCCTGGCTTGGCGAGGCAGTTAACGTGTTGCCAGTCTTCGGTGGAAGCCGTGCCCATGGACGATTCGGCGTGCCGCGCAAACTGGGGCGTTTCCCAAACGCCAACCTCGTTGAGCATCCGTGTCAAATGGTCGCCGGGCGACCGAAGACGAAACTCTTCTCCGGGGCGGTTGGCGCAGGAGACAATCAGCAGGCTCACTAAGCCGAGAGCGATGAGAGCGGTCTTTGTCATCAGTACACGCGCGCCTTCGGCTTGATGTAGTCGATCTCGGAGGTCATCGTGTAGGCGTGTACCGGACGGTAATCGAGATTGACGGTCCGCGCGCTGGTATCGATCGAGGCCAGCGTGTGCTTCATCCACTCGCCGTCGTCGCGGTTGGGATAGTCCTCGCGGGCGTGCGCCCCACGGCTTTCCTTGCGGTTGAAGGCGCCTTCCATGGTGACGACGGCCTGCAGGATCAGGTTCTCGTATTCCAGCGCCTCGGTCAGGTCGGTGTTCCAGATCAGCGAGCGATCGGTGGTTTTGAGGTTGTCGCTGGCCGCCCAGCAGCCGTGGATCAGCTTGACGCCTTCCTCCAGCACTTCGCCGGTACGGAACACGGCGCAGTTGGACTGCATCGTCTTCTGCATCGACAGCCGGAGCTCGGCGGTCGGTGTCGAGCCGGCGGCATGGCGCACGCGGTCGAGCCGCTCCAGGGCGTTGACGCCGGCGTCCTTGGGCAGTTCGGCGATGCGGCTGCCCTTGTCGATGGTTTCGGCGCAGCGATGGCCGACGGCGCGGCCGAACACCACGAGGTCAATCAGCGAGTTGGAGCCGAGGCGGTTGGCGCCATGCACCGATACGCAGGCCGCCTCGCCGACGGCCATCAGGCCGGGCACGGTCCGGTCGGGGTCGCCATCGATCTTGGCGAGAACCTCGCCGTGGTAGTTCGTGGGGATGCCGCCCATGTTGTAGTGGACGGTCGGCAGCACCGGAATCGGCTCGCGCGTCACGTCGACGCCAGCGAAGATCTTGGCGCTCTCCGAGATGCCCGGCAGGCGCTCGGCGAGGATCGCCGGGTCGAGATGGTCGAGGTGCAGGTAGATGTGGTCCTTGAGCTTGCCGACGCCACGGCCCTCGCGGATCTCCATGGTCATGGAGCGGGAAACGACGTCGCGGCTGGCAAGGTCCTTGGCCGACGGTGCGTAGCGCTCCATGAAGCGCTCGCCCTCGGAGTTGGTGAGATAGCCGCCTTCGCCACGCGAGCCCTCGGTGATCAGGCAGCCGGCACCGTAGATGCCGGTCGGGTGGAACTGGACGAATTCCATGTCCTGTAGCGCCAGACCGGCCCTGAGCACCATGGCATTGCCGTCGCCTGTGCAGGTATGGGCCGAGGTACAGGAGAAATAGGCGCGGCCGTAGCCGCCGGTGGCCAGCACCGTCTGGCGGGCGCGGAAGCGGTGGATCGTGCCGGTTTCCATATCCAGGGCGACCACGCCGCGGCAGGCGCCATTTTCCATGATCAGGTCGATGGCGAAGTACTCGATGAAGAACTCGGCCGAATGCCTGAGCGCCTGACCATACATGGTGTGCAGCATGGCATGGCCGGTGCGGTCGGCGGCGGCGCAGGTGCGCTGGGCGATGCCCTCACCGAAGTTGGTGGTCATGCCGCCGAATGGACGCTGGTAGATCTTGCCTTCCTCAGTGCGGGAGAAGGGTACGCCCCAGTGCTCCAGTTCGTAGACGGCAGCCGGCGCGTTGCGCACCAGATATTCGATGGCGTCCTGGTCGCCCAGCCAGTCGGAGCCCTTGACGGTGTCGTACATATGCCAGCGCCAGTCGTCCGGCCCCATGTTGCCGAGCGAGGCGGCAACGCCGCCCTGGGCGGCCACCGTGTGCGAGCGGGTGGGGAACACCTTGGTGATGCAGGCGGTCGTAAGACCCGCTTCCGAGGCGCCGACGACGGCCCTGAGGCCGGCGCCGCCAGCACCCACCACCACCACGTCGAAGGTGTGGTCGATGAACTGGTAGGCACGGCCGCCGACGTTGAAGGCGGTCTGTTTACCGCCGGTGGTCTCTGAGGCAACGGCCATGGTCAGGCTCCGAAGGTAATCTTGATGAGCGCCACGGCCGATGCGATGCCGACCAGCGCCGAGAAGAAGGAATTGGCCATCAGCGCCAGCACCCGCAGCAGCGGCTGATTGACATAGTCCTCGATGATGACCTGCATGCCGATCTTCATGTGCCAGA
>JAGSYV010000166.1 GCA_018262505.1 Pseudomonadota bacterium | reverse complement strand
ATGCGCAAGGACGAGATCGTCATCCGCGCCGATATCGGCCTCGGCGAAGGATACGCCACGGTCTGGACCTGCGATCTCACCAAGGAATATGTCGCCATCAACGGCGACTACCGCAGCTGACCCCCTCTTTATCTGGAGAGACGTCGATGAAGATGGTGCTGGTTGTCGCCTGCGCTCTGATCGACGCCGATGGACGCATCCTGCTGGCTCAAAGGCCGGAGGGCAAGGCGCTCGCCGGTCTCTGGGAGTTCCCCGGCGGCAAGCTGGAGGTCGGCGAGCGTCCGGAGGATGCGCTGATCCGCGAGCTGTTCGAGGAACTCGGCATCGTCGTCAAGCCCGCCTGCCTCGCCCCGCTCACCTTCGCCAGCCACGCCTATGATGACTTTCACCTTCTGATGCCGCTCTACGTCTGTCGGCGTTGGAACGGCGAGATCACAGGCCGCGAGGGACAGGCCCTTGCCTGGGCGCGGCCCCAAAAGCTGCGCGACTATCCGATGCCACCGGCCGACGCGCCGCTGATTCCGCATCTCGTCGATCTGCTGTCGCCACTTTCGGGCAGTTCTTTGTAACCGCCATATACGAAATCATCACAAATTTATGGCAAGGATGAAGACTGCGCATGTGGTCGGCGGCAGCAACGCCTCATCACGTTCCCAGAGCATATGGCGCCAGGGTGCGTAGTGGTTTTGCGCTGACGACATGCCCCGGAACAAAGACTTGAAGCGGGCCGAACGAATCCTGGGGATCGCGACCCGCTTTGGAAAAGGGAGAGGCGACAGCATGGCGGAGAAGCGTCCGGAACAGCGCTGGGTTTATGCCTTCCTGCGCGACACCGAGGGCGCAACCGCCATCGAATATGGCGTCCTGTTGATGATGGTCGGCTTGGCGCTGCTCGGCATTGTGTCGCTGACCGACGTCTCCAACC
This sequence comes from Pseudomonadota bacterium, assembly GCA_018262505.1. Lineage (GTDB taxonomy): Bacteria > Pseudomonadota > Alphaproteobacteria > Rhizobiales > Pleomorphomonadaceae > Pleomorphomonas. The sequence goes on along the minus strand of JAGSYV010000166.1, from coordinate 7,386 downwards.
ATCTCAGCAATACCTTCAACTTCGTTTCCGATACCTTGTCGCGCTGATCGATCAGCCATCCCCCCTCGGTGGCGGGGCCTTCAGCGCATCGGCCAGCCGCATTTGCGCGCTGCCCGGCTTGAGTGGCTTTTGCTGGCTTTCGTGCGGCGCCCAACCCGACAGCGACACCAGCGTCAGGCTTGCCCGGACGCGTCCGTCCGGATCGCCAAACATGTCCTGATAGATCGCCGCGACCTCGGCAAACAGCGCCGGCCCCGTGAGGCCGCGCTGGCGATCGACCAGCATGTTGGTCGCGCCCATGGCCTTGAGGTCATCCATCAAGGACAGAGCGCTCGCATAACGCAGGGTCAATCGATCCTGATCGGCGACCGGCAATGCAAAGCCCGCCCGCTGCAACAGTCCGCCGAGATCGCGCACCTCGCCCATGGGCGCGACACGCGGCGACACACCGCCCGAGCGTCGGCTCTCGGCCTTGAGGAAGGCTTGCCTGAGCTCGGTCAATGTCTCGCCGCCGGCGAGGACGCCGAGGAACAAGCCATCCGGCCTGAGGACGCGCCGAGCCTCGATCAGCGCGCCCGGCAGGTCGTTGGCGAACTGCAGGGCCAGCGAGGACACCACGAGGTCGAAGGCACCGCTCGCAAAGGGCAGCGCCTCGTCATCGATCACCACGGCACCGCCGCCATCGACACCGGGAACGAGCAAGTCGGCGCGCATCACCTCGTCGACCCGGCCGGCGGCGAGCCGCGCCGCCAGTTGGCCGGTCGGATCGCCGACCACCAGCGCCCGCGAAAACTGCCGGTCAACGGCGGCGAGACGGTCGGCGAGATCATCGGCGGCGAGCGTCAGCAGGAAGTCGGCGCCTGGCCGCCGTTCGGCGAGTGCCCGCGCCCGGCGGCGCGCGAAAAGGCGACGATCGAAGATCACGGGCGTCATCGGCAGGCGTCCAACTGAAGCATCCGTCCGCATGAGCAGACGTGAAATGTGTTGCGTTCGCCTTGGATAGGCGGCAACGGCGGAGCCGTCAAATCGGCGAACGGAACACCCCTCTGGGCGCGGAGGCCTATCCGTGCTTAACTCCCCTCGCAACCCGTCGAACCCATCATGGCCGCAGATTCCGACCTCTGGCTTCCGCTTGCCATCGACGTGTCGCGTCGGTGGAAGATGAGTTTTGGCACCATCACCGCCACCGCTCGTCTTGCCCGTGCCGTCTGTGGCGAGCTGACCGACCTGATATTGCCACCCGCCTGCCCGGTGTGCCGCGCCCGGCTCGGCAGCGCCGGAGGCCTTTGCGCCGACTGCTGGCAGGGCGTGCGTTTCCTTGAACGCCCCTGGTGCGAACGCCTCGGCACGCCACTACCCATCGATCTCGGTCCGGGCATATTGTCGGCGGCGGCCGTCGCCGACCCGCCGGCCTTCGCCCGCGCCCGCTCGGCGGTTTCCTATGAGGGACCGGTGCCCGATCTCGTGCATGCCCTCAAGTATGCCGACCGCACCGACCTCGCACCGATGCTCGGCGCCTGGATGGCGCGCGCCGCTCACGAACTCGTCGCCGAAGCCGACATGCTGATCCCGATACCGCTGCACTGGGGGCGACTTGCCAGTCGCCGCTTCAATCAGGCGGCCTTGCTTGCCCATGAGGTCGGCCACCTGACCGGCTTGCCGGTGGCGACCCGCCTCCTCCTTCGAACCCGGCGCACGCCGCAACAGGTCGGGCTCGGTCGCGACGAGCGAGCCCGCAACATGCGGGGTGCCTTCGTGGTGCCCTTCGGCAAGAAGACAGACCTCGCCGGCCGCCGGCCCATTCTCATCGACGACGTGCTGACCACCGGCGCCACGCTGGAAGCCGCCACGCGGGCGCTGCTCGCCGCCGGCGCCTCAGCCGTCGACGTACTGACGCTGGCGCGGGTTGTGGCACCAAGCTGAAGCGGGATATAGAATCGCATCAGTAACGATCAACCCGAGGAGGCCCGCCATGGTTCCGGTCACCATCTACACCCGCGAGGGCTGCGGTTATTGCACCAGGGCCAAGGCCCTTTTGACCAGAAAGGGCGCCCCCTTTGCCGAGATCGACGCCGGCAGCGATCCCGCTCTCAAAACGGAGATGGTGCAGCGCTCCGGCCGGACCACCTTCCCGCAGATCTTCCTGGGCGACAGGCACGTCGGCGGCTGCGACGACCTCTACGCACTTGACGCCGAAGGGCGGCTCGACGCCCTTCTTGCCGGCTGAGGAGAAACCATGACGCGTCCGCTCTGCGTCGCCGCCGTCCAGCTCCGCTCTGGCCGCGATCCCCTGAAGAACCTGCCCGAGGTGGAAGCGCTCATCCGCGACGCCGCCAGCGCTGGCGCCACCTATGTCCAGACGCCGGAGATGACCAACATCATCGAGCGCGACCGGCCCGACATGCTGGGTCGCCTCGAGGTCGAGGGCAAGGACCCCTTCGTCTCCCGTGGCGGCCAGCTCGCCCGCGAACTCGGCATCACCCTGCATTTCGGCTCGCTGGCCATTCGCCGCGACGACGGGCGGATCGCCAATCGCGCCTATGTCTTCGCCCCCTCGGGCGAGCTTCGCGCCCGCTACGACAAGATCCACATGTTCGACGTCGACCTGCCCTTGGGCGAGACCTGGCGCGAGAGTGCCGCCTACACGCCAGGCGAAAGCGCCGTCATCGTGGAAGCGGCTGGAACCCGGATCGGCCTCGCCATCTGCTATGATCTGCGCTTCCCCCAGTTGTTCCGCGCCTACGGCCACGCCGGGGTCGAGATCATGGGCGCGCCGGCCGCTTTCACCCGCCAGACTGGCGAAGCGCACTGGCACGTGTTGCAGCGTGCCCGCGCCATCGAGAACGGCTGCTTCATGGTATCGGCCGCCCAGGGTGGCACTCATGAGGATGGCCGCGAAACCTACGGCCATTCGCTGATTGTCAGTCCCTGGGGCAAGGTGATCGCTGAGGCCGATCACGCCAATCCCGGCATCGTCGTCGCCGACATCGATCTCGACGAAGTGGAGCTCACCCGCGCCCGCATCCCCTCGCTGGAGAACGAGCGCCGCTTTACGCTAGCCGAATAGACGGCGCTCTGGGACAGATTTGCACCGAGCCGCTATGCAAACAGCTTAACCGCCTCTCTACTGCTGGAAGCGCAAAAAAGCAGCGCCGGACTTGCGATAGCTAAGCCGGCGCGCCATGTTGAAAGTCATGATCCGCTATTCGCTCATCTGTTCCAGTGCGCATGAATTCGAGGGATGGTTTCGCTCCTCGGAGGATTTCGACGCCCAGTCGTCGGCCGGCCTTTGTGCCTGCCCCGAGTGCGGCTCGACGTCGGTTACCAAGGCGCTGATGAGGCCGAACGTTGCGACGTCGGAAACCAGAGCCGTCGTGCCGGTCGTCGCGCAGGACAAGCAGCTCGTCGCCATCCCGCCAGAGGCGCGGGAATTCATCGAGAAGCTGAAGGAAATCAAGGCCGCGCTGCTCGATGGCTCAGAGAATGTCGGCAAGCGTTTCGCCGAGGAAGCCCGGCGCATTCACTTCGGCGAGGCCCCGGTGCGTGCCGTTCACGGCGAAGCGACGGCTGAGGATGCCCGCGCGCTTGTCGAGGAAGGCATCGACATCCTGCCGTTGCCTGTCCTGCCCGGCGAGCGGAACTGATCGTCAGGCTGCAGATACCGTTTCGAAATTCGCTCCGACGAGTCGACTGGGATGGCTTTCGAGAACCGGAGCGGACTTGAAGGTCCGTGAGCACCGGAAGCGCAGAAAGTCGTGCCAGACGGCCGCCGGAGTAGGATTTCAAGACGGTATCTTGGGGCGCGCAGCCAGTACCATGTAATTGACGTCGGTGTCGTCGCTTTCCTTCCAGGCGAAGCGGAGAGGGTCGAAGACGGCGCCGCGTCGGTCGAGTAGCGTCAGGCCGGCGTCCTGCAGCGGCGCCTCCAGCTCTTCCGGCTTGACGAACTTCTTCCAGTCGTGCGTGCCAACGGGCAGCCAGCGCAAGACATATTCGGCGCCGACCACGGCGAGACCGAGCGCCTTCAGCGTGCGGTTGAGCGTGGCCGCGACGACGAGGCCGCCCGGCTTCGCAAGGTCGGCCACCGTGCCGAGGAAGGACGGCACGTCGGCGACATGCTCCACCACCTCAAGGGCCAGCACCACGTCGAAACGGTCTCCGGTGGCCAGCACCTCCTCGGCCGTCGTTGCTCGATAATCAATGGTTGCGCCTGTCTCGGCGGCGTGCAGCCGCGCCACCTCGATATTGACCGGTGACGGATCAATGCCGGTGACGGTGGCACCCAGCCGGGCCATCGGCTCGGATACCAAGCCGCCGCCACAGCCGATATCCAGGAAGGAGAGGCCGGTAAAGGCGTCGGCGGCGCGTTCATCGCGGCCGAAATGCCTGGAGACCTCACGCTTGAGGTAATTGAGCCGGACGGGACTGAACCGGTGCAACGGCTTGAACTTGCCGTTCGGGTCCCACCACTCCCTGGCCATCGCCGAGAAGCGGTCGACTTCGGCCTGATCGACGCTGTCACGCTTCGTCTCGGTCATGGGGTTCTCCGCACCGTTGTCGCCAGGATCGGCGGTCTCGACTTTTCGGATCGGCCGCCTGCCAAGTCAACCCTTTGCGTCAATCATCGTCTGGCTGTTCGAATTCTGGTCATAAGCGGAAAAGCGGCCTTTCCGGCGTCACAGTGAAGCGCTTCACTAGTGAAAAATATGCTGGAGGAACCCTATGCCGCTTCATCCTGAAATTGCTGCCGACTTGGCCGTTGCCGCCGCGCGCGGCGACCCGCCTCTCAAGGAGCTGTCGGCGGAAGCCGCCCGCGCCCGCGCCGAGGCCGAACCGCGCGTCGGCGGCGCACCGGTGAAAGCAGTGGAAACAATTGTCATTCCCGTGAAGAGCGGCACGATCGCTGGGCGCCTTTACCGGCCGTTCGGTGAGGGTGGCGCCCTGCCCGGCATTGTCTACATCCACGGCGGCGGCTGGGTCCTCTGCTCGCTGGATACCCACGACAATATCTGCCGCAACCTTGCCGCCAGCGTCGGCGCCATCGTCATCTCGGTCGATTACCGCATGGCGCCCGAGCATCGCTTCCCGGTCGCGAGCGACGACTGCCTCGACGCCATACGCTGGATCGCCGCCCACACATCCAATTTCGGCATCGATCCGGCCAAACTGATCATCGGCGGCGACAGCGCCGGCGGCAATCTTGCCGCTGTCACGACGCTGCGCATCCGCGACGAGGGCGGACCGGCGCTCGCCGGCCAGATGTTGATCTATCCGGTGACCGATGACATCGCCGCCGGCCATCCCTCCTATGCCGAATTCGCCGATGGCTTTGGCCTGACCGCCGACGACATGGTCTGGTTCTGGGACCATTACGTGCCGGACCCGGCGCAGCGCACCCATCCGCATGCCTCGCCGCTCAGGGCCGACAGTCTCGCCGGCTTGCCGCCGGCCTTGCTGCTGACGGCCGGCTGCGACGTGTTGCGTGACGAGGGCGAGGCCTACGCCGGCCGCCTCGCCGCCGCTGGCGTGACGCTGGATTTCCGCCGCTACGAAGGCCTGCCCCACGGTTGCGCCGGCAACTACGGCCGTCTTCGCGCCGTAGCCCCCTTCTTCGAGCACCTCGTCACCTGGGCCCGATCGATCTTCCGGCTTTAGGCAAGCGCCAGGCATTCCGCGCGTTGCACCCGAAGCCATGCCAGCGGCTTCCGGCGCCAAGCGGCACCCGTGCGGAGCACGAAAGCCTAGGGACGAAGGCCTGCCGGCGACTGAGGCGGAAGAAAAAAGCCAAGCAATCACTGGCAGGCATCGCCTGCCAGTGATTGCCCGGCGTCGCACGTTCCTGTATTGAGGGCGCGGCCCTGCGGGTGCCGTTCGGCGGCCCGCCTTTTCACCTCTCGCAACGGGGTTCCCGCCCCTTAGGAAACGACGTCGGAAAATGGCTCGATTGGTGATGAAATTCGGCGGCACTTCGGTCGCCGATCTCGATAGGATCCGCAATGTCGCGGCCCATGTGAAGCGCGAGGTCGATGCCGGCCATCAGGTCGCCGTCGTCGTGTCGGCCATGGCCGGCAAAACCAACGAACTGGTGGCGCTCTGCCGTGGCGCCTCCTCGTTGCATGATGCCCGCGAGTATGATGCCGTCGTCGCTTCTGGCGAGCAGGTCACGAGCGGTCTTCTCGCCATCACGCTGCAGGCGATGGGCATCGACGCCCGCTCCTGGCAGGGCTGGCAACTGCCGATCGTTACCGACAGCGCCCATGGCGCCGCCCGCATCCAGTCGATCGACGGCACGCGCGTCATCGAACAGATGGAGGCCGGCCGCGTCGCCGTCATCGCCGGCTTCCAGGGCATCGGCCCCGACGGCCGCGTCTCCACCCTCGGTCGCGGCGGTTCCGACACGTCGGCCGTCGCCGTGGCAGCGGCGGTGAAGGCCGACCGCTGCGACATCTACACTGACGTCGACGGCGTCTACACCACCGACCCGCGCGTCGTGCCCAAGGCCCGCCGTCTCGACAAGCAACCCCAAGACCATGCCGAACGGCGACCCGTTCGGAACGCTCATTTGCGATGAGGACGAGATCGTGGAACAGGAAGTCGTCACCGGTATCGCCTACTCCAAGGACGAGGCGCAGATCTCCATCCGCCGCGTGCCGGACCAGCCGGGCGTTGCCGCCGCCGTGTTCGGACCGCTGGCCGAGGCCAACGTCAACGTCGACATGATCGTCCAGAACATCTCCGCCGATGGGGCCGAGACGGACATCACCTTCACGCTGCCGGCCGCCGACTATGAGCGCGCCACCGCCGTGCTCAATGATTTGAAAGTCGAAATCGGCTACAAGACCTTCGAAGGCACCACTGGCATGTGCAAGGTGTCGGTGATTGGCGTCGGTATGCGCAGCCACGCCGGCGTCGCCGCTCAGGCCTTCAAGGCATTGGCAGCCAAGAGCATCAACATCCGGGCGATCACCACTTCGGAGATCAAGATCTCCGTGCTGATCGACGAGGCCTATACCGAACTCGCCGTGCGCACCCTGCATTCGGTCTACGGTCTCGACAAGGCTTGATACGGAATACCGGCGCCGGCGTGCTCCGGGCCGGCCCGTCAAAATCGACGCGCTCACGTCGATTTGTGAGGGACTCCGAGAAAAGGGCCTCGCCGCCGGAACGGCGAGGCCGTATCAACATGCCGGAGCCTATTCGTTTCCTGGCAGGTCCTGGAAGGGATGCTGCCATATTGATGGCTTCAAGCCGGCCGCAAAAAGCGCTAGGGCTGGCATTATGGAGTGAATGAGCCCGTCGGCCGGCCTGGCGCCGTTCCGGCCCGCGGGAGAGAGCAGGAAGCCGACGATGCGGGGAGGCCTTTCCGGACCGCGCGTTCTGCTCCGC
>JAGSYV010000165.1 GCA_018262505.1 Pseudomonadota bacterium | reverse complement strand
CGGCTTCCATTTCTCGATCGACAACGTCACGGATCTGCGCGTCGATTTCCGCCGCTGGTCCGATCTCGGTTTCCGTTCGATCAAGGTGGCGGCCGATCGGTTGCTCGGCCGGGCGCCGCTTGTCACCGGCGACATTCATGTCGAGGACATGGCCGGCCATCTGCAACGGCAGGGGCTGACCCTGATCGTCGATCGGGTGGAGCAGGAGGCGCAGGTCATCGACCTTCTGGACTATGGTCTGGCCTTCGGTCAGGGCAACCTGTTTTCGAGCCCTCGCCAAGTGCGGCCGGAAGTGCTCGGGGCCGCCCAGGCTGCCGCCGCTGCGCCAGCACGGCCGGCACCGGTGGGCGGCGAACGAGCGGGAGCTTCGCGCCGCTGATTGCCCAAGCCGTCGATATAAAAAAGCCGCGGACTCCGCGGCTTTTTTATATTGGATCAGTATCGGAGCGGCGAAACGCCCGGTCGTCTCACCAGAACTTCCACCACTTCTTCTTCTGCTGTTCCGGCGGAGCGCCATCATCGGTCGTCACCGGCACGCCGGCAGCCGGCTCGAGATAAGTGACCGGCGGCTCGACCAGCGCCTTGCGCGTCGGCTTGCCATTGGCGTCATAAAGCCGGCTGGCTTTGTCGCGCGGCATGTTGCCCAGCTGGCTGGGAAGAAGCCGCCGTCTATCGGAGTCGCTCGTCGTGATACTGGCGTCCGACGCCTCCCCGGACCTTGCGTCGGGAACGCGAACCGCCAGCAACTCAGACGACGGGATCTGATCCTTGTCGTCGCGCCCGGCTTCGCGGGCCGCCGCATCGGTCAGTATCTTGCGTGCCTTGATGTCGTTGTCCTGCGGCCAGGTCCCGCTGGCCTCAAGCCGCTTGGGATCTTCCGGCGCCACCAGAGCCGTCTTGTTCGGCGGCACGACCAGTGGGGCGCGCGGGGTATAGTTGATGGCCGTCTTGCGCGACGGTACGGCGCCCATGCCCTCCATGACGGCGCGCCCCATCGACACGTTGGGAACTTCCGTCTCGGGATCGTCGTCGGCCACCGAGGTGCCCAGCGCCGAACAGGCCGAGAGACTCAAAGCGGCGATGGCGAGAAGAGCGTAACGCTTGCCGGTCAGCAGATGGGTCATCGATATCGTCACTCTCGCTCTCGTCCCGGGTCGCGCCATGGTTCGACCCTTGTCTCGGTCAGCGCGTAGCCGACTTTTGAGGCATCACTGTGGCCTCAAGCGCAGAGACTCATACAGGAGTGCGCCCACCCCTGCAACGATGGCGCAGTCCGCCATATTGAAAACGTACCAGGAAAAAGAGCCGTAGTGCAGGTAGAGGAAGTCGACGACACCGCCAAACACCACGCGGTCGATGAGATTGCCGAGCGCACCGCCGATGATCAGCGCCAGGGCCAGGCCGGCCCCTAGCCGATCGCGCGATCGCCACAGCCAAACCGCGAGCAGTACAGTCGCCAGAGCCGTAAGACCGATCAGCAGCCATCGCCCGAGCGCCTCCTGCTGTTGGAACAGGCCATAGGAAATGCCCATGTTCCAGGTCAGCACGAGATCGAATACCGGCAACACCGAGATGCGCTCGCCATCCGGCAGGCTCGTATGGTTCAGCACCCAGTATTTGCTTCCCTGGTCGACGACGAGCGTCAACAGGACAACGGCGAGCGCGGCAAGCCGCGTCCGCCGCGTCGCAAGATCGCTCGACGCCGCCGTCATGCGCCAGCCGCCAGCTCGCGCAACGCCTGGGCGTCGCGCAGCGTCACGTCCGGATAATCAGGATCGCTGCCGACCTCCGGAAGGATCTTCCACGAGCGGGCGCATTTCCGCCCTTCGGCGAGCCCCGGCACCACCGCCACCGGCGTGCCGTCGTCGAGGCGGAAGGCGCCGTCGGGCGCGGCCGCATCGGTAACGGCGATCTGCGAGGTGATGCAGATCTCGGCAAAGTCGAGCCCGTCGAGGGCTGCGAGGAGATCCTTGTCTTCGACGTGAACCACCGGTGCCGCCTCGAGAGACGAACCGATGTGCTTTTCCCGTCGCTCGATCTCAAGCGCACCCGTGACGGCACGCCGTACCCGCTTCACCTTCTCCCACTTCTCGTCGAGCGCCGCGTTGGTCCATTCCTCGGGTACGGTTGGGAAAAGCTCGAGGTGGACGGATGACGCATCGCCTGGGTGCCGTTCGAGCCAGGCTTCCTCAGCGGTGAACGGGATCAACGGCGCCAGCCATTTGATGAGATGGTCATAAAGCACTGCCACCACATGAAGCGATGCACGACGCTTCAGGCTCGACTTCGGATCGCAATAGAGCGCGTCCTTGCGGACATCGAAGTAGAAGGCCGAAAGCTCGATGTTCATGAAGTTGAGCACCGACGAGAAGACGGCCTTGAAGTCATACTCCCGGTAGCCTTCCACCACCTGAGAGCCGACCTCGGCGAGCTTGTGCAGCATCACCCTTTCGAGTTCCGGCATGTCGGCATAAGCCACCGCGTCGCCGTCATAATGGGCGAGCGTGCCGAGCATCCAGCGCAAGGTGTTGCGGATCTTGCGGTAGGCGTCGGAATTGGCGTCGAGGATCTTCTTGCCGATGCGCTGGTCTTCCCAGTAGTCGGTCGAGGCGACCCAGAGGCGCAGGATGTCGGCGCCGGACTGCTTGATGACGTCCTGCGGCTGCACCTGATTGCCGAGCGATTTCGACATCTTGCGGCCGTCCTCGGCCATGGTGAAGCCGTGCGTCACCACCGTCTTGTAGGGGGCAACGCCATTGACGCCGCAGGATTCCAGGAGCGACGAGTGGAACCAGCCGCGATGCTGGTCGGAGCCCTCGAGGTAGACGTCGGCCGGCCACTTGAGGTCGGGGCGCCCCTTCAGCACGAACTCGTGCGTCGATCCCGAATCGAACCAGACGTCGAGGATGTCACGCACCTGTTCCCAAGCCGTGGCGTCTTCGACAAAGCCTGCCAGGAAGCGCTCCTTGGCGCCTTCGGCGAACCAAGCATCGGCGCCTTCGGCAAGGAAGGCCTCGCGGATGCGGCTGGCATAGGCATCGTTCTGCGCGAAATCCGGGCCGGGGATGAGCTGGCCGGTTTCGGTGTTGCGGAACACGGCGATCGGCACGCCCCAGGCGCGCTGGCGCGACAGCACCCAATCGGGCCGGTTTTCGATCATCGAACGCAGGCGCGTCTGACCGGCCGGCGGATAGAAGGTGGTGGCGTCGATGGCGTTGAGCGCACGGGCGCGCAGCGTATCGCCAGCCGGTCCCTTGCCGATCGGTCGGTCCATGTAGACGAACCACTGTGGCGTGTTGCGGAAGATCACGGGCTTCTTCGAACGCCAGCTATGGGGATAGGTATGCTTGAGGCGGCCACGCGCCGCCATCATGCCGGCGGCGGCCAGCGCGTCGATGACCGCCTGGTTGGCGTCGCCCTTCTCGCCCTTGTCGGTGATGACGCGACGGCCAACAAGACCGGGGGCCGCATCGGTCAGAAAACCGCCGTCGTCCACGGTGAACGGGATGGCCGTGGAGATGCCGCGTTCGGTCAACTCACGGCCATAGTCCATCCACACTTCGAAGTCCTCGCGGCCATGGCCGGGGGCAGTGTGGACGAAGCCGGTACCGGTGTCTTCGGTAACGTGATCTCCGGCGAGCAGGGGAACATCAAAAGTATAGCCGCCGCCGAGACCGCGCAGCGGGTGAGCACAGGTGAGGTTCGCCAGTGTGCTGGCGGAAACCGGCATGAGCTTGCTGTAGACGGTCACCTTGGCCTGCTTGAATACAGCTTCGGCGAGCGCGTCGGCGAGGATGTATTTCTCGCCCGTTTTGGCCCAGTTGCCATCCGGTGCCTCTGTCACTTCATAGAGGCCGTAGGCGATCTTCGGCGAATAGCTGACGGCGCGGTTGCCCGGGATCGTCCAGGGCGTCGTGGTCCAGATGACCACGAAGGCGCCGGCGAATTCGGTCGCGTCCGATACCACCGGGAACTTCACCCAGATGGTGTCCGACTGATAGTCCTGATACTCGACCTCGGCTTCGGCCAGCGCCGTCCGCTCCACGACCGACCACATCACCGGCTTGGAGCCGCGATAGAGCTGACCGGAGACGGCGAACTTCAGGAGTTCGGTGGCGATCACCGCCTCCGAGGTGAAGGCCATGGTGGTGTAGGGCCGCTTGAAATCGCCCTCGACGCCCAGCCGACGGAACTCCTCGGCCTGGATCTTGATCCAGCCCTCGGCATACTGGCGGCACTCGGCGCGGAAGTCGTTGATCGGCACCTCGTCCTTGTTCTTGCCCTTGGCGCGATACTCTTCCTCGACCTTCCACTCGATCGGCAGACCGTGACAGTCCCAGCCGGGGACGTAGTTGGAATCGTAGCCCATCATCTGCCGCGAGCGGGTGATGATGTCTTTCAGGATCTTGTTGAGCGCGTGGCCGATATGCAGATGGCCGTTGGCATAGGGCGGGCCATCGTGCAGGACGAACTTCTCGCGTCCCTTGGCGGTCTCACGCAGCTTCTCGTAAAGCTTCATCTCGTCCCAGCGGGCGATCAGCTTCGGCTCCTTCTCAGGCAAACCGGCCCGCATCGGAAAATCGGTAGCCGGGAGATGGAATACGAGCGTAGACATGGGCGGTGTTCTACCGGCAAAGCGGCCGAAAGGAAAGACGCTTGCCGCTGTCATTGCCGCCAGAGAGCGCGATCGAGGGCGGTGAAGCCATCGAAGGTCGTCAACAGCGCACGTCCCTCCTCGGCGTCACGGTTCATCTGCTCGATCAAGGCTGCGACGCCGTCAAATTTCAGCTCTGGTCGCAGGTAGGCGATGGGCATGACGGTAATCGTCTTGCCATAAAGATCGCCGGCAAAGTCGAAGACGAAGGTTTCGAACACCGGCGCTCCGTTGTCGAAGGTCGGCCGGCGACCCCAGCTTGCCACGCCCGCATGACGAATGCCGTCGATCTCGGCGAAAACCGCGTAGACCCCTTCCGAGAGCCGGACTTGCTGCGGCAGGCGAATATTGGCCGTCGGAAAGCCGATGGTGCGGCCGCGTTTGTCGCCATCGACGACCGTGCCCTCGAAGAACCAGTGCCAGCCAAGAAGGCCGGTCGCCTCCGCCAGCACGCCTTCGGCAAGACGGTCGCGGACGGCGCTGGAAGAAACGGTGTAGCCATCCTCGGTTTCATAGGGAGCGATGACGTCGACCGAGAAGCCGTGTCGCTCGCCGAGTTCGCGAAGCTTTTGCGGTGTGCCATGCCGTCCCTGACCGAAATGGAAATTCCAGCCGACGACGACATTGCGGATGGCGAGTTCCTCCACCAATACCCGTTCCACGAATTCTTCCGGACTCTGGGCGGCAAAGCTGGACGAGAAGGGGATGGAGACGAGTCCGTCAAGGCCGATGGCCTCGACGAGCCGTGCCTTGACCGGTGCCGGCGTCAGACGGAACACCGGATGCTCCGGCCGGAAGACGTCGCGCGGGTGCGGCTCGAAGGTCACGCCGACGGCGGGAATGTCCCGCTGTCGCGCCACCGCCAGCGCCGCCTCCAGGACGGCTTGATGACCGCGATGCACGCCGTCGAAATTGCCGATGGCGACGGCGCCCCCTCGGAGGGACGGCGAGACGGAATGACGGTCGACGAACTGGAACGGGGGCATGGTCTCTGAAATCTGCTATCGCCGGAAACGCCGCCATGCCCAACAGGTCGCTCGGCGGCGCGGCGTGAACGTGCCTTCTGCCCCAGGCAAGGTCAAGCAGCTAATTGCCAGGCTGGCCTTGCTATCGCGACAGCCCTGAAGGCAGACGATAGCCGAGGGAATCTCCAGCATGGTTGGTAAAGCGTAAACCGGCCGGCCGGAAATTTACAACAATCTCGAGTAAAAACCGCTGAACAGCGCCATAAAAACGATTCAAACAAAAAAGGAATTGTAAATCAAGCGTCTCAGTGACGAGCAATAGCTGAAAAAGCCGCGAGGGCGAGAATTAACCGACTTTTCAGGTCCCCGTTGTATGGTTTCTTTCAAGCACGGGCCCCGGCAGGGACGTTCACCCGCCCGTGCAATTGAGCTCGGTCATCGAGGCGCGGGTGGCGCCGCGGCAGTGTGGAGTAAACGATGGCACTTGACACATCGATTCCGGTTCTCGTGGTCGACGATTACAAGACCATGATCCGAATCATCAGGAACCTCCTGAAGCAGCTCGGTTTCGAAGACGTTGATGAGGCGGCTGATGGCACTGAAGCTCTTGGCAAGATGAAGGAGCGCCGCTACGGTCTCGTGATCTCCGACTGGAACATGGAGCCGATGACCGGCTACGAGCTGCTGAAGCAGGTTCGCTCGGATTCGTCACTGTCGAAGACGCCGTTCATCATGGTGACAGCCGAATCCAAGACCGAGAATGTGATCGCCGCCAAGAAGGCCGGCGTCAACAACTACATCGTCAAGCCGTTCAACGCGCCGACGCTGAAGAGCAAGATCGAAGCCGTGTTCGGCGATTGAGTTGGAGTGTGCTGGGAGAATGCGGAGCGGCGACGGTGCCGCTTACCGCGCCCCCTGAAAGGCACGACGCCGCCAACGTATCTACCGCGATCAGACGTTTATAGCGCTGCCTTGTTGGCGGACGCCGTCGCGCACCTCAGAAAGAGGCCTTTCGATGTCTGACATGTCTTCAGAGCACGTGGCCAAAATTATCGATTTCCTCCGAAATGGCCGCAAGACGGAGGATGTGTCGCTTGAGGACGTCATGCGCCTCGCCGAGCTGATGGCCGAAAGCTTCCAGTCTTTCTTCAAGACGATGGACCTCGCCATCTACTCCGAACTCGGCGAGATGGCCCGCGAAATCGCCAATATGAAGGAAGAGCTGGCGCGCCTTCGCCTCAGCGATATGCGCGACGAACACATCCCCACTGCCGGACGAGAACTTGACGCCATTGTTGAGGCGACCGAAGAAGCCACCAACACCATCATGTCGGCCGCCGAGGAAATCATGGGGGCCGACGTGGCAGACGTCGATGCCTATCAGTCGCTGGTCAACGACAAGGTGATCGACATTTTCCAGGCCTGCTCGTTCCAGGACATTACCGGCCAGCGTATCTCCAAGGTTGTTTCCACCTTGAATGCCCTCGACAAGCGTATCACCACCTTGGTGGAAAAGTTGAAGATCTTGCGCATTACGGACGTGAACGCCGACGAGACGCCGACCGAAAAGCGCTCGCGCGAATTGATGCTGCATGGTCCCCAGTTCAAGGGTGAAGGCGTCAGCCAGGATGACGTGGACGCCTACTTCTGAGCAACTTCGGTCCTAGAATGAAAAAAGAGGCCCGATCGGGCCTCTTTTCGTATCCGCCATCACCAGACAAGTCGTGGGATGGCGGCCCGGATCGTGAGGCCTTCGGCCCCCAGCCGCGCGGCAAGCCGCGCAGGATCGGGATTGATCAGTTCGCCGAAATCGGCGCCGTGGATACCGGCGGTCACCATCAGCACGTCGATACCCTGACCACAGGCGCCTTTGATGTCGGTCGGCAGACCATCGCCGACGGCGAGCACCCGGCTTTTCTCCACCGGCCGGTCGAGCGTCCGGTCGATCGCGGCCAACGCCGCGTCGTAGACCGGCTTATAGGGCTTGCCGATGATGGTCGCGTCCCCTCCGAGTTCGACATAGAGCTGGGCGAGCGCTCCTGCACAATAGACGAGGCGGTCGCCGCGCTCGACGACGACGTCGGGATTGGCGCAATAGACCTTGAGGCCGCGTTCGATGAAGCGAAGGAACATCGGCCGATAGGTCTCGGCAGTCTCCGTCTCGTCATCAAACAGGCCGGTCAGCGCCACGTATTCGGCCTCTTCCTCGCCGACGAGTTCCAGATCGAGCCCTTCGAACAGACCAAGGTTGTGCTTCGGCCCGAGGTGGAACACCTTTCGGCGTGGCTCGTTCTCGAACACCTTGCGGGCGACCGAGCCGGAAGTGATGATTTTGTCATAGCTCTCCGGGCCGATGGCATATTGCCGATCGAGGAGATCTTCCACGGCTTTTGCCGGGCGCGGCGCGTTGGTGAGCAACACGGCTGCCTTGCCGAGCGCGCGGAAGCGGGAGAGGGCCTCGGCCGCTGCCGGGTAGGGCGAGATGCCGTTATGGAGAACGCCCCAGACGTCACAGATGACGCCGTCGTATGCTTCGGCGAGGGTCGAGAACCCTGCGATCATGTCAATCTTTTGCATGCCCTCCCGATAAGGGCGAGACATGACAAGGTCAAGGCAGCGATAGCCCGTCGCTCAGAAGATCGTTGATGAAAGCCGGCACGCAGTCGCCTGCCTTGCCTTCGATCTCCAGGTCGAAGAGCCCGTGCCCTTTGCGCGAAGCTTCGAGGTTCAATTCGACCGCGACGGCGCCCGCCTGCCGCGCCTCACGCACGAAATCGGCGGCGGGATAGACGGTGCCCGACGTGCCGATGGACAGAAAAAGGTCCGTCTCGCCGAGCGCCCGATAGATCTCAGGCATGAAATAGGGCATCTCGCCGAACCAGACGATATCCGGCCGGAGTGCGCCATGACGGCCGCAAAGCGGGCAGGTCGAAGCGGTCAACATGTCGCCGGTCCAGGGTCCGCGTCGGCCGCAGGCTTCGCACAGGAAGCCGTCGAGCGTGCCGTGCATGTGAAAGAGCGCTTTGGAGCCGGCCTTTTCGTGCAGGCCGTCGATGTTCTGCGTGACCAGAAGGAACCGCCCGGGCCAGGCTTTTTCAAGGTCTGCGAGCGCCACATGGGCGGGATTGGGGATTGCGTCGGCCGCTTCGCGACGTTGGGTGTTGTAGAAGTCATGCACCAGCGACGGGTTGCGGCGGAAGCCCTCCGGGGTTGCCACGTCGTCAATGTCGTAACGCGCCCAGATGCCGCCAGCGGCGCGGAAAGTGTCCAGACCCGATTCCTGAGATATGCCGGCACCGGTCAGCACGACGATCGACGTCGCCGCCGAAACCTCGACTTCTTTCATGGTCGCTCCTCATGTTGTCCGCCGACTATAGACCCGTGGATGGCGCCGGCGTTGACGATTTTGTGGTCGAGAGTAACCTCGCGCCACATAACTGCTTCGGTTATGCTCGCCGTCCCGATCCTCTCCGGTGCAAGCGAATCCCGGCTTTACATGTCCGTTATCATTCAGCTCTCGCCCGTCACCATCAACCGCATCGCCGCCGGCGAGGTGGTGGAGCGGCCGGCGAGCGTCGTCAAGGAATTGGTGGAGAACGCCATCGACGCTGGCGCCGACCGCATCGAGGTGGTGACGTCGGGCGGTGGCAAGACGCTCATCCGCGTTACCGACAATGGCGTCGGCATGATGGCGGCCGACCTGTCGCTGGCCGTGGAGCGGCACTGTACTTCCAAGCTGATCGAGGACGACCTTCTCGACATTCGTACCCTCGGCTTCCGAGGTGAAGCGCTGCCGTCGATCGGATCGGTGGCCGATCTCAGGATCGAGACGCGTCACGCTTCCGAGGACAATGGTTGGGCAATCGCCGTATCCGGTGGCAGTCGGTCGGACATCGAGCCGGTCGCGCTCAGCCAAGGCACCCGCATCGAGGTCCGGAACCTGTTCTTCTCGACGCCGGCTCGCCTCAAGTTCCTGAAGAGCGAGCGTGCGGAGGCCGGCGCCATTACCGACGTGATCAAGCGTCTGGCGCTCGCTCACCCCGAAATCCGTTTTTCGCTGTCGGGCTCCGATCGCTCGGCGCTCGATTATCCGGCGCTCGGCGAGGGCGATTTCCGGGGACGTGCCCTGCAGGTGATGGGCGCCGACTTCGCCGAAAACTCCATCGAGATCGATGCCCTGCGCGAGGGCGTTCGCCTCACCGGTCTGGCTGGCCTCGGCACGCTGCAGAAGGCCAACGCCCAGAGCCAGCATCTGTTCGTCAATGGCCGGCCGGTGCGCGACAAGCTGCTGCTCGGCGCCATCCGCGCCGGCTATGCTGATGTCATGGCCCGCGACCGTTTCCCGGCCGCCGTGCTGTTCGTCGACCTCGACCCGCATGAGGTCGACGTCAATGTCCACCCGACCAAGGCCGATGTCCGCTTCCGCGATCCTGGCCTGGTCCGGGGCCTCTTGGTCGGCGCGCTTCGCCGGGCACACGCCGATGCCGGCCACCGGGCCGCTTCGACGCATGGCGCCGCGACGCTCGACGTGCTGGCCGCCGCCGTCCGGCCGATGCCGGCGACGGCATCGGCGGCCTGGCGCACGGAATACCAAAGCCGACCGGTTGCCTTCGATTGGCGGACAGCGCCCGACCGGCCGGCTCCCGCCGAGACACCAGCATCACGCGGCTTCGCGGAGGAAGAGGTTACCTTCGATGTCGCCCCGCCGCAGGGCAGCTTTTCGATCGTCGATGGCGCGGTGTCCGCCGATGCCCGTCCCGGCCTCGCAGAGGCGCCGGCCGAGAGCGTGGCACGGCCGCTCGGTGCGCCGCGTGCCCAGATCCATGAGACCTACATCGTCGCCCAGACCGCGACCGGCCTTGTCATCGTCGACCAGCACGCCGCTCACGAGCGCCTCGTCTACGAGCGGCTGAAGCGGGAAATCGCCAACGGCGTCGAGACGCAGATGCTGTTGATCCCCGAGGTCGTCGACATGCCCGAAGAGGACGTGGATCGTCTCATCGAACGCGCCGACGAACTTGCCGAACTCGGCCTCGTCGTCGAGGGCTTCGGGCCGGGCGCGGTCGCCATTCGCGAGATTCCGGCCTTGCTCGGCCGCACCGACACGGCAGCGCTTCTGCACGACATCGCCGACGATCTCGCCGAGTGGGACCAGGCGACGCGCCTTCGCGAAAAGCTCGACGCCATCGCCGCCACCATGGCTTGTCATGGCTCGGTGAGAGCCGGCCGCCGGCTGCGCCTTGAGGAGATGGACGCGTTGCTGCGCGAGATGGAAGAGACCCCCAACTCCGGCCAATGCAACCACGGTCGCCCGACTTTTGTCGAACTGAAACTCAGCGACATCGAGCGACTATTCGGTCGACGCTGATCTCACCGTTCACGGATGATGGCGTAGATCGCCGTGTCCCAACGGGCGGCGCCCACTTTCACCGACGAACGGCGAACACCCTCCCGCACAAAGCCGAGGGATTCGTAGAGCGCGATGGCCGGCGCATTGAACGTATAGACGTTGAGCTCGAGTCGGGGGAAGTCGCCGATTTCGTCGAGCCGGGCGAACACGTCGGCGAGAAAGGACCGCGCCAGCCCGCTGCCTCGAAAAGGCGGTGCGATGGCAAAGCGAGCGAGGCGTGCGACACAGTCGGTCCAGTCGAGAACCAGTTGGGCATGGGCCGCCGTGTCGTCCCCTGCGAGGCCGACAAAAGCCAGCCGACGCGGCGGCTCCGTCATTGTCTCGGCGAGCATGGCGGCGATCTGCTCTGTGTCCAGGGGAAAGCGGAGGCCGCTGCCGCCCCATTGAGCCAGCGCTTCCGGTGTTGAAAACCAGGAGGGGAGCGGTGTGAGACGTTCTGGCGTGGCCGGAGCGACGCGGAGTGTCGAGGTCATCGGGCCTATTCGCCCTCGCCGAAGCGATCGTTGACCAATGTGGCGATGGCTTCGATGACGGCCTCGGCTTCCGCCCCGGCGGCGCGCACCTCGATGGAAGAGCCGATGCCGGCGGCCAGCATCATCAGGCCCATGATCGATGTTCCCAACACGCTTTGGCCGTCCTTCACGACGAAAACCTCGGCCTCGAACCGATCGACGCACTGAACGAATTTTGCCGAGGCGCGAGCGTGCAGGCCTTTTTTGTTGAGAATCTTCAATTCACGGACGATGGCACCATCGGCTGTGTCGTCTGTCATGATCCTGCAAGCACCTGGCTGGCAACGGAGATGTATTTACGGCCAGCGTCGCGGGCCTCGGTGACGGTCTCGGCAAGCGGTCGCTCTTTGCGTACCGTTGCGAGCTTGACCAGCATCGGCAGATTGACGCCGGCGATCACCTCGACATCGCCGATGTCCATGACTGAAATGGCGAGATTCGACGGTGTTCCGCCGAACATGTCGGTGAGAAGAATGACGCCTTTGCCGGAGTTGACGCGACCAACCGACGCGATGATATCGCTCCGTCGCTGTTCCATGTCGTCTTCAGGGCCGATGCAGATCGTCTCGAAATCGGCCTGAGGACCGACCACATGCTCGAGTGCCGACCGGAATTCGTCTGCCAGGCGACCATGCGTCACCAGAACCAACCCGATCATGCTGGGGTCCGATCCCTATAGAATGCGAAGATCATGCGGCACGCCATGTTGGTTTCGCTCCAAGCTGGAACGGGCCACATCTTCACCAGAGCGGGAC
>JAGSYV010000251.1 GCA_018262505.1 Pseudomonadota bacterium | reverse complement strand
GGACCTAAGCGACCTCCTGGTGATCGACGCAATCCTGCCGCGGCTCAAGTCCGCCAACAAGAAGCAGGCACTTCAGGAGATGGCCGCCAAGGCCGCGGTTCTCACCGGACGTGACGAGCGCGACATTTTCGAGACGCTGATGCAGCGCGAGAAACTCGGCTCGACCGGCGTAGGCCACGGCGTCGCCATTCCGCACGGCAAGCTTGCTGGCCTTGACCGGCTGGTGGGCGTCTTTGCGTTGCTCGACCGGCCGATTGATTTCGATTCGCTCGACGGCGAACCGGTTGATGTGATGTTCCTGTTGCTCGCGCCGGAAAGCGCTGGCGCCGATCACCTGAAAGCGCTCGCCCGCATTGCGCGCGTTCTGCGCGATGACGAGACGGCGGCCAAACTCAGGGCCGCCGACGACGCAACGGCAATGTACGCGTTGCTGACCGAGAACGTTCGTTCGGACGCCGCCTGAAAGCGCTCCCAACCTCGCGCGCTCGGGAGCTGCGTGCAGCCTGACGGAGCGCAAAGCGCCCCTCGACTTTCCCTTTCTGCTTCGCCTTGACGGGTAACGGTGTTCGCCTTTGCGCGAAATACCTCATTTCATCCGCCGGCGGCCTTGGTGCCAGTTCGTCAAAGGCCGCGTTCTGCGCCGCGTGGCGTGGCTGTTGATTTTTAGAAACAAATCATGAACAATGGCAGTGGAGACTGATCATGACCGTGCCGACTGCCGCCTTTTCTTCGCCGATCGAAAGCTTCGTCAACGATGGCCGCCAATCGGAAAACGCCCGCCTCGTGCAGCGCGGTGTCGGCCGCTTGCTGGCAGGCCATGGTTTCTCGGTCCTTTATGAGTTGCCGCTCGCTTCCGGCCGGCGGGCCGATGTCGCCGCTCTCGGGGCGAATGGGGATATCTTCATTGTCGAAATCAAATCGTCGGTCGAAGATCTCCGCGCCGATCGCAAGTGGCCCGACTATCGTCTCCACTGCGACCGGCTGTTCTTCGCCACGCACGCCGGCGTCCCCGCCGAAATCTTCCCCGAGGACGCCGGGCTAATCCTTGCGGACGGCTATGGCGGCGCCATTCTCAGGGAAGCGCCCGCCCATCGGCTCGCCACCGCGACCCGGCGGGCGATGACGCTGCGCTTCGCCCAGGTGGCAGCCAGACGCATCCAACAGCTGATCGACCCGCAGTTGCCAGACATGGGCGCCTTCTGAACGGCTTATTCGAAGAGCGAACAGACGGAAGTCTATGCCGAAAAAGGCACTTAAACGGCTCCGCCGCGACTAAGAGCGGGGGTGTCGCCGCTTGCCGCCAACGGGGCGAGCGCTATCCTTTCCAAGAACAATATTGCAGGGCGGGAGACCGGCAGGGGGCGATACTGACCGCTTGGAGGACGGCGTGCCGTATTATCACAGCTATTCCGGATCCGAGTTCGCCAGACAGCCTCTGCCGCCCGCTCATCGGCCGCCAGCGGCGTCGGGCCTCTCCGCCGATCTCTACGCTCGCGTCGCGCGCCGTTATTGTCACCCGACGTTCAATCTGGGCACCACCTTCGTGTCGGGGGTGCGCGGCCCAGTCTTCGAACGGGTGGTTCACGCCACGCCCTTCTGGACATTGACCGCCTTCGATCGCGCTCCCATAAACCCCGATGTCGATGTTCCTTCCGTGCTGGTGCTGCCCCCGTATGCCGGACATTGCCCTACGCTTGTCCGCGACACGATAGCGGCCTTCCTGCCTGGTCATGCCGTATACGTCGTCGGTTGGGCCGACGCCCGGCAGGTGCCGCTCTCGGCTGGCGCCTTCGGGCTTGGCGAGGCGATCGAAGCGGTGGCGGACATGGTCCTCGACATCGGAGGGGATGTGCATGTGGTCGCGGTTACGGAGGCGGGCGTAGTCGGTATCGCCGCGGCCGCGCTGCTGGGCAGACGTCGCCGTCCACCTGCCACGCTGACGCTGATCGGCGGCCCGGTCGACTGTCGCGCCGACTACGCGGGTCTTGCCGCCGATGCCACCTCGCGCGGGCTCGACTGGTTCATGCAGACGGTGATCGCGCCGGTGCTGCCGCCTTTCGAAGGGGTCTATCGTGAAGTGTTTCCCGGCTTCTTCACTCTCACCGGGTTCCTGACGCGCGGCTTCGATCGTGCGCTCGCCGATCCCAAAGAGCTGTTTCTCGACCTTATCGCTGGCGATGGCGACAGCTCTGACAGCCATCGCGATTTCTTCGACGAGTTCCTGGCCGTCATGGACGTACCGGCGGAGTTCATGCTGCAATGGATCGAGGCGGTGCTGATCAACCGTCCCTTTGCCGCCGAACCCGGCCAAGCGGATCTTCCGCATGCCCCGCCACCGCTCGCCGGCATACCGCTGATGACGGTGGAAGCCGGGGCCGATGCCTTCGGCGGCGGCGGTCAGACGCATGCTGCCCACAGGATGACCGATACACCGACCGAAGGGTCTCGCCACACGGAGGAGGAAGCGGGCCGCTTCGCCCTGTTCAGCGGCGCCCGCTGGCGCGCCTCGGTGTTTCCGCGCGTCGCCGATTTCATCGCCAGCCACGCCAGCCTGCCGAGGCCGTCCCACCCCGCCCGGACCGAGGATCTTCTAACGCTGTCGGGCCTTACCTCGGCATTCGCCGCCCGGCTCAATCGCCAAGGCTTTTATTTCGTGCGTCAGATGGCCCAACTCGATGACGCCGCCGCGAGCCACCTGGACCGGGGCCTTGGCACCGAGGCCCATCCGATCGTCGCTCAGCTCTGCCGCGAGGCCCGTCGTCAGATAGCCGAGGCCAAGCGGTCTTGAACGGTAAGGATGGCAAGGCCATATAGAACGCTGATCACCGGGTGCCTCAGGGGCCCGGTCAAGGTCGCTTC
>JAGSYV010000250.1 GCA_018262505.1 Pseudomonadota bacterium | reverse complement strand
TCTCTCAAGGTCGAAGCAAGTGGTCAGCAGCACCCTCCTTTCCTCCGTTCGGCAAAATGCAGGGGAGGCAGCCATGGCGGCCCAACCCGATATCATGAAAACGTTTCTGCTGGCCTACGAGTCGGTGATCGAGACGTTGCGGCCGAGCATGAAGGTTGCCGGTCTCACCGAACCGCAGTGGCGGGTGCTGCACGAGTTGCAGGCGCGATCGCCCATGATTGCCTCGGAACTTGCCGCCAACACATTCGTCCGGGCGTCCAGCCTGTCGCGCATTCTGCGCGATCTTGAGGCGCGCGACCTGATCAATCGCGCCCAGCAGTTCGAGGATCTCAGGAAGACGCTGGTGTCGCTGACCGACTACGGCCGCAAGACGATCGCGCCGATCGAGGCGGACTATGCCGATCTGGTCCAGCGCATCACCGACACCGTCGGCAGCGAGACCGTGAGCGCCTGTGCCGCCGCCTGTGCCGGCATCGTCGCCCAGATCGGCGCGCAGCCCGGCGACGATTGAGCGCGTCGGCCGCGCCCATCGCTGGGGTTCGGCGGGACGTGTTGTCCGTGGAATGTTATGAAACTATTTGCCCGGGAGGGACCGTCGGAACGGTCCGTCCCGGGTTTTTGTTGGGGGCAACCTGGCCGCCTCTTCACGGGATCGGGCCTCTGCGGGTAGGGTCAGGCCTGCGATGGCGCCGTGACCAGCACCTTGTCGATGCGTCGGCTGTCCATGTCGACGATCTCGAAGGTCCAGCCGCGCCAGGCGACGATGTCGCCGGTTGACGGAATGGCCTTGGTGACCGATAGCACGAAACCGGCCAGCGTTTCGTAATCGCGGTCGGGGTCGTCGAGGCCTTGGCAATTGATTTTTTCGGCCACCAGATCGACGCCGAGATCGGCGTCGATCAGCCAGCTGCCGTCGGCGCGCATGACGATCTCGCTGGCCTCGTCGTTGTCTTCGCCACCGAGATTGCCGACGATGGCGGTGAGGATGTCGGCGGCCGTCACCATGCCTTCGACCGAACCATATTCGTCGATCACCATCACCATTTGCAGCGGCGAGCGGCGCAACGTGTCGAGCACGTCAAGGGCGGAGGCGGTGTCGGGCACCATGTCAACCTGCCGGATGCGGTTCCTGATGTCGAACGATTCGCCCTTGAGGTGCTGATCGAGCAGATCCTTGGCCTGAATGACGCCCTGCACCATGTCGATCTCGCCGGTGAACACCGGATAGCGCGAGTGGGAGGAGTTGGCGATCACCTCGATGATGCGCTGGTCGTCCCAGTCGAGATCGATGCCGGCGATGTCGGGGCGCGGGGTCATCACGGCGCGGATCGATCGATCGCCGAAGCGCATGACGCCGGCCATCAGTTCCTTTTCTTCCGGTTCGAGAATGCCGGAACTGGTGCCTTCGGCGATGACCGCCTTGATCTCTTCGTCGGTGACCGCGCTTTGGCCGGTCGATTTGAGGCCGAGGGCGCTGATGATCAGACGGCTCGAACGCTCGAGAATGAAAGCCACCGGGGCGGCGACGAAGGCAATGCTCAGCATCGGCTGGGCCATCAGCGAGGCCACCGCCTCCGGGTTGGCCAGCGCGATCTGTTTGGGCACCAGTTCACCGATCACCAGCGAGAAATAGGTGATGAGGCCGACCACCAGCGCAATGGAGAGCGCCGAGGCGATGGAGGCGGGAACACCGGAGGCGAGCAGCAGGTCGGCGAGCGGCTCCGACAGCGTGGCGCCGGAATAGGCGCCGGCCAGGATGCCGACCAGTGTGATGCCGATCTGCACCGACGACATGAACCGCCCGGGATTGGCAGCGAGCTTCAACACCGTCGCGGCGCCCTTCGAGCCCCTGGCGGCCATCGCCTCAAGGCGTGGCCGGCGGGAGGAGACCACCGCCAGCTCGGACATGGCGAAGAGGCCGTTCAGGATCAGGAGAATAAAGATGACGCCGATTTCAAAGAGGTAGCCCATGGGGTGCGGGGGGTGCCCGGCTGCTCCGTCGCAAGTTGCTCGTTTAGGAAAAATACAGGCTGTTCGGGTTTCTCGCTAGTGGTTCCGCCCGGGCATTTGCGCCGCGCGCCGCGTGCCGCTTGCATGAGGCTGAAACGACGAGCTCTGGATAATATACTGATCCTATTTATGGTTTGCCTTTGCGCCTGATCGGGCGCCCGGCACCGGTCAGGATTGAAATGCCAAATTCGCGCCGCTAGCGCAAAAGACCGGTTGTCGTCCGTCGAGAACCACTCGCCGCTGGAGAGCGGGCATTGCCATCGAGGTTGACGAGAAGATGGGTGAAGCCGGCGACGGCCGGCGCGCCGGACGGCGACAGGCTGCCCGCCCCGGTGAGGTAGGTCGGCAGGCCGAGCGCCGCGCCGGCAAGCGCCACCAAGCCGGCAGCGACGGAGCGCGGGGCGTCGACGGTTCCCGTCGCCCCCAGGCCAAAACCGTCGAGATCGATGCCGATGGCGGCAAGCCGCCGCGACGACGGCAGATTCCGCGTAAGCTGAAGGGCGGCCCCCGGGCCGGCGATTTCAAGGATCAGCGCCAGCGCACCGTCGGCAAGGCCGAGTTCCGCTTCCTTGACCGACAGCGCCACGGCCATTCGGTCGGCCGGCGCCAGGTCGTCGCGGACGGCAACCAGCACGGCGCGGGCGCCGGCGGCGATGGCGGCACCGGCGGCGTCGGGCTCGCCGGTCGCGACGGAGAAGGTGACGCCTGGCGGCGGGTCGCCGGCCGCGACAAGCGGCCATAGCAACGCCGGTCGATTTACCAAGTCTTTTCTGATGTTTCTGCCGAGTAACTGGAAGATGTAAGACATTTACTAATCCTTAACCATTCCCGCCGAAAATGATTAACAAAGA